>JACQPF010000356.1 GCA_016207625.1 Elusimicrobiota bacterium
GAACAGACCCTTGCAACGGAGCATGATCTTTTTCTGTTCCGCGAGGGATTCCGTGAGAAGATAGGTCACCCGGGGATACAGCGGGTGCTTCTTGGTCTGGCGGCGCAGGGCCCAGTATTTGGTTTCCGCCGGCCGGTATCGTTTCACGTGAAGGTCGCTGCAGGCCAGCCTGTAGAGAGCCAGGATTTGCCAGAGGTCCGACGGGTTCTCCTCAAAAATCGGGGAGAACGATTTGTAGGCGAGAGGGAAGTCTTTTTGCTGATAGAACGTCTCTCCCAGCTCGAATTTCGCCCGGTCGGCCCAGACGGTATTGGAATGCTCGCGAACGATTTTCTTGAATGTCGCCATGGCGTCCACCGGGCGCTTGAGCGAGCGCTGGCAGAGCCCCGCGAAATAGAGGCTGGCGGGGTTTTTCCCGTCTTTCGAGAAATAGGCGAGGGCGTCTTCATACTTGCTGTTTTCCCATTGGATGAGGCCCAACGGCAGCATGAAGCGGGTTTGGTTTTTATAGGCCGGATAGAACGCCGTCAGCTCTTGGAACTTGAGGTAGGCCTCTTCCCGATGGCCCAAGGCGAGGGAGGTGACCGCCAGGCCCAAAACGGATTCCGGGACGATGGCTTTGATATTCCCCTGGCTGGCGTTGGTATAGGATTCCGCCGCTTGCTGGAATAAGCCGAGGTGCATATAACAATCCGCCAGTTTTTGGAGCACGCTGATGTTGAAGAATTCGTCGTTGAGGGCCACCGCCGCCAGCCCCTGAAGGATTTCCGAGGCCTGCTTGTGGTTGCCCTGCTGGATGAACAGCTCCGCCACCAAATACTGGGCCCGCAAATTGTCGATGCCCTGGGAATTCTTCCGGACGAATTTAAGGAAATCCGTTAATGTTTTCTGCGGCTGGAGAGGTGAGTATTCGAAAACGTTGATTTTAACGATGTCTTCCGTGCGCGCGGGACGAGCGGCAAGGAGATGCGCTGGAGCGATCGCATTGAGCAGGTAAATCAGAAAGACGACAACGAGTGACAACCGCATTTGACAAAATCTATCCTTTTCCCTAGTTGACGAGCACGGATAATGTTAATAACACAGTATTATAAACGCAATCCGGTTCTTTTTCAACAGTTATGTTGCCGGGGGCGTGCGTCGCCCGAGGATCATTAGAGACGTAATGATAATAAAAATAAGGAAGGCTTGGGACAGCAAAAGCGCGGCGCCCAAAAGGTTCGCTGTGTAGCGAACGGTGAGAGAGGCCAAGCCCAGGCAAAGGTTCACCATGAGGATGAACCCCACGGTCTGTTTTTCGTTCATCCCCAGGTTCATGAGGCGGTGGTGGAAGTGGTCGCGGCCGACGTATTCCAGCCATTCCCGCACGTTGTGGACCTTGCCTCCGTGCACGCGGGAGACGGTTGTGTAAATCATGTCGAAAATGGGGATGGACAGGATCAGGAGCGGGGTCGAGAGAGCGACCAAAAAATTGTTGTTCGCCCAGGACCCCATGATCGCCAGGCCCGCCAGCGTAAACCCGATGAAGGTCGAGCCCCCGTCCCCCAAATAGATCCGGGCCGGACGCCAATTGAAAGGAAGGAACCCCAAACAGCCGCCGGCCAGCGCCACCGTGAAATATGAAACGTAGCCTTGCCTTAACGGCCAGGCGATGGACAAGAACAAGAGGGCGCAGACCGCACCCATCCCTGCCGCGAGGCCGTCGATGCCGTCCAGGAAGTTGAAGGCGTTCGTCAGGCCGACCATCCAAACCACGGTGATCAGCGTCTCTAAAATCGCTTCTCCCGGAATGGCCGGTATGAACGTGATCCGGACGCCGAACCCCACAAGGATCAACGAAGCGAGCACTTGGACGATCAGGCGGACGCGGGCGCTCAGGCCCCGGGCGTCATCGATGAATCCCGTCACGAAAATAAGGCTGGCCGCGATCATGAGTCCCGAGATCTCCGTTGAAAATTGGAAATTGCGGCCGACCGTCAACAGCAACGCCGAAAACACCGCCAGCCCCCCCAGCCGGGGAACCGGCATGCGATGCGTCTTCCGATAGTCCGGAATATCCAGGACGCCGAGCCGAAAAGCCAAATAGATGCTCACGGGAGTCAATAGGGAGGAGATGAGAAAAGACAGAATTAAAATGTACAGCCAACGGATGCCCCATTCCCAGGAACGCGCGGACAGCCATCCGGGAGGAAGGAGGAGGGCGATCAGGCCCAGCACCACGGCGGAATGCAAAGGGTGAAAATACCGGCGGACCAGAAGGTTGTTCGTTTCGAGTGGCGTTCCTTCTAACGAACTCATGCTTTCTTAAAGGGCGAAGTCCAGCGCGAGCCGCAAAGGGGCGAACCCTTCGGCATACTTCACCCGGTTTTGAAAGCCGCGGAAGATGGCGCAGGAGCGTGAATTTTCGATGATGGAAAGGTCCGTGACCTTCGTTTGAAACACCTGGGATTTGTGGGCCCTGAGCAGGGAAAATTTCTTGTTCAAATATTTCCCGATGTCCACGAAAATGGTGGGCGTGAAATCGACGCTTGTGGGGGCCTCGTAGAACAAAACGTTCCGGGCGTAGCGCGTGGCCGAGATGGTGGCCTGGGAGACGTTGCGGTGGTCTTGGTGGGTGTCGTTATAATAAGGAACCAAGATGAGCGTGGGCTTCACGAGATGGATGATGTTTTCAATGTCTTGGATGACGTCTTTGTTGATGGGGACCTGGGTGTCCGTCCACCGGCCCCAATACAACTTGGCGTTGAGCAGTTTGGCGGAGGTCTCCTGCTCCCTTCGACGGACGAAGGCCTGCCCGCCCATTTCCCCCCCCGTCATGATCAAAAGGTGGACGTGATGGCCCTGGTGGGTCATCTTGGCCAGGGTTCCGCCGCAGCCGTACTCCAAATCATCCGGATGAGGTCCAATAACGAGGATATTCATGGAAACTCCTTTTAAGCGGATCCTCCCAGGCTTTCGATCGCTTCCAGGGCGACGGCGCGGTCGATGGCGTTCGCGGACTTGCTGTAGCCCGTCAGGAGACTGATGTCGCATATGTGGTTGATCCGCCTGGGAATGCCCCCCGACCGCTCATAAATCAACTGCGCCGCCTCGGGGCTGAAGATCGGTCGCGCGGCGCCGGCCACCTGAAGCCGGTGGTCGATATAACCGCGTACGTCGACGGCAGACAAGGCCTCCAAATGATAACGCATTGCCAAACGCTGGGCAAGTTGTTTGTTGTTGTTCACTTTCGGCTGGAGTTCCGGCTGGCCCAGGAGGAGAAGGGTCAGCATGAACCGGTCATCGGTTTGGAAGTTCAAGAGAAGCCGGAGTTCTTCAAAAATGGTGGGATCTTCGATGGCGTGGGCTTCGTCCACTACGATGACGGTGCGGCGGCCGTCGCGGAGGTTCTCCTCGAAGGTTTTCTCAAGGGCCACGAGGATGTCCGTCTTGCGCGTGGGGAGGTTGGGCACTCCCAAGCCGTGGGCGATCATGCGGAGGAGCTCCACGTCGTCCAGCCGGGGGTTGGTGATGAAGGCCGCGCGGTAGACGTCCTGCTCCAATTCCCTCAGCAAAGTGCGCCCGAGGAGCGTTTTCCCGCAGCCGTAAACGCCGGTGAGCAAACCCGCTCCTTTCCCCTCCCGGACAACGTAAAGCAAACGGCTTAAACCCTCTTCGTGCTGGGCCGCGTGGAAGAGAAACCGGGGATCCGGCGTGTTCTCAAATGGTTTGAGGGCAAGCCCCCAATGCGCCTCATACATGCCGTCGACTCCCATACAAGGAGGTCATTCTGAGGATAGTATGTAGGGGGCTTGGGGAAAAATCAACGGGTTTTGAAGACATTCAGACAGGCTTGTGCCACACGCCGGGCTTCCGCGGGGGTCAGGGAAGGATAGATGGGAAGCGAGAGCGCTTCTTTCCAGGCCTTTTCCGTCACCGGGAAACGCCCCGGGCTGAAGGAATCCATATGAAGAGGCCGATGGATCGCCCGGCGGGCCATCACCCCCAAGCGATGGAATTCCGGAAGAGTTTGTTGGGCTTGCCCATTCACGATCCGAATGACGTACCGGTGGTAGACGCGGCCTTCCACGGCGACGGGCAGCTCGCAGTCCAAATGAGCCAACCGGGAGCGGTAGAAATCGGCCAACCTCCGGCGGGCTTTCAGAAATTCGGGAAGACGCTTCAATTGAACGCGGCCGATGGCGGCCTGTATGTCCGTCATCTTAAAATTGAAATGGAAGCCGCCGGATGGTTTCTCGTCGTAATCGCGCAAGTCCCGGACGCGCTCAAGCAGGGCGGGATCGTTGGAAACAACCATCCCTCCTTCCCCGGTGGTCATCAGCTTCGTGGCGTAGAAGGAAAGGATCCCCGCGGCGCCCATTCCACCCAACCGTTTGCCTTCGGCGCTTGCCCCCAATGCCTGTGCCAAATCTTCAATCACCGGCACGCCGAGCTTCAGGAAATCTTTAACATGCACGGGTGCGCCAAAACTGTTCGTTAAAACGACGGCCCTGGTGCGATGGGTCATTTTGCGTTTCGCGTCATCGAAAGACAGGTTGTAGTCGGAAAGATCAATGTCGGCCGGCACCGCTTTGGCGCCCCACAGCGCGCAGGCATGCGCAAGCGCGGAGCAGGCGAAGGAAGGGACAAGTGTTTCGTCTTTTTCTTTGACTCCCAAGGCGCGCAAAGCTAAGGCGAGGGCCACAGTCCCGGAACTGACGGCCACGGCCCCCCGCACGCCCAGGAAACGGGCCATTTCCTTCTCAAAAGCCGTGGTTTCAACGTTCTGGATGATGATGCCCGACCGGATCACCCGCGCTGCGGCGTTCGCCTCGAGCTTGCCGACGGAAGGTCTTGAATGTGGAATCATATGGGTTTACCGCCCGAAAGCAAAATCTCACGCGATTGGCCGCCGGAGTTGAAAAGCAAATCGATCACGGCCAGATGAGAAACGAAATCGCCATGGAGCTGTTGATATTCGGGATGCTCGTACTGCTGGAAAACCACCCGGATCCCCGCCTTTTCGAAAAGAGAAAGCTCCAAATAATCCCGTCCTCCCGCTCCGGAAAGGTACGTGTCGGCGCCCAACGCTTTGCAAAGGTTGACCAATCGTTCCGTGGATTTCCCCTCCGCTTGAATGGAAGAGGATAGGAGGAGGCGCGTCTGAATGCTCAGGATTTCACAAAGGGCTTTGACGCAAAAGACGTTGAGGTCGGACAAGTTCTCCCAAGGTTGCGAGTGGAGGGAGTCAATGAAGTTTTGATAGTCGTGAAAATGGGGCGCTTTGGAATAGGCCTGCCGGAGCGTTTTCGGGTTCTTGTCCCGCCAGTGATCGCTCTCGTTGACCTTCACTTCCTTAATCAATTGGCCGAAGGAGTAGAGCACGGGGACCGTGAGCCACTGCGGCCCCTGAGGCGTCTTGACCTTGTTCCGGTTCTGCCATTCGTTCTTCTTGTATTGCACGTCGTCCATGAGCACGAACACGTCGGACCGGGCGATTTTATCGAAATAGCCCAGCCAGGGAAGATACTGAGGCTGATGCGCGCCAAGGATCATAGTGTTTTTGATTATAACAAAAACCTTGGCGAAAATACTCCGCGCGGCCGGTTTGTGTTATTTGATTTGGTAGGAGAAAGAAAGCCGGTGGGTGTTTCCGAACTCGGCGGAAGGCGTGAGGGCGTAGTCCATCTGGGTGTTCATGGTTTTCAACCCCAGTCCCATGTGGATTCCAGTCCATTGACCAAGGCGGGACGTGGTCCCGCCTTGGACCTCATTGTATCCGGCCCGCAGGGCCACTCGGTTCATGAGCCAATATTCCGTTCCCAGGCTGATGGTGTTCCGGCGCTCATACACATAACGGCGGAAATCCGCTCCCAGGCTGATTCCATCAAAGAATTGGTATTGAAACCCTCCGGTCACGCTGAAAGGCAAACGATAGGTATCGTCAATGAGTCGCAGACCCGGTCCCAGGTTTTGGATAGAAAGGCCAAGGTTGACATTATTGCCGGTTTTCCTGATCCACCCTGCATCAAAGGCAATGCCGGAAGCCGATGCATTGTCGATCCGTTGTTCGATCCATTTGACATTAAGCCCGTAGCTCGATCGGAAAGTCAAAGGCCGTGCCAAGGAGAGCGTAAAAGCCACATCTTGCGCCTGGAAAGTCCCCCTTTTCTCGCGATTTTCCCCTCTTTTCTCCAGGCTCCCTTGAGAGAGATAGGCCACGCTGCCCGCGATGGTCCCCACCCTCGTCGGCTGGGCATAGGCCAGGTGGTCAAAGCGGATGTCTGTGATCCACTCCGTATGCATGGCGGAAGCTTGTGGTCCTTCCATTCGAGCGAGGCCCCCCGGGTTCCAATAAATGGCGGTGGCATCGTCCGCGACCGCCGTGAAGGCCGATCCCATTCCCAGCGCTCGAGCCCCGGCGCCGATCTTCAGGAAAGATGCGCCTGTGGCGGCATGGACGGAATTTGAAATGAGGAAAACGGCACCGGAAAGAAAAATCAGGAATGATTTCATTTGATCACCGCCAGCTTGGAAACTTTTCGAAGGTCTTCTTCCCCGTTCTTGTGAGCTTGAATGACATAGATGTATACACCCGAAGCCATGTCCGACACGTCCCATGTATACTCAAAGGCATAATCGACCCCTGAACCGTCTTGGACGACCCGTGGATTCCCCGTCATTTCCGTTTCATGAATCAGTTGGCCGGAAATATCGTAGAAACGGATCTCGACGCGATCGGCCAGACCCGCTTCGACGTGAATTGTCGGATTCGTTCGCTTTGCGGGGTTGGGGAAGCTGTACACCTCTCCCAGACGGAAGGCCGCATCCGGCGTTCCGGCACGCCTAAGCGGCGAGACGAGAGAAAGCGTTCCATAGCCTGTCGTCCCCGTGGGCGCATCGTAGACTTGCACCTTGCCCTTTTCGCTGTTCGTGACATAGACCTTTCCGTCGGCGCCCAGCGCCATCCCCACGGGTTTTTGCATCGTCAGCGTGGCTTGGGGATCTTTTTCGCCGAAGATGAGCACGGGGTTCAATGCCGCATCGAATTTTTGGACGCGGTTGTTGTCACGATCGGCGACATATAGATAGTTCTGTGGACTGATACCGATCCCTTGTGGAATCTTGAAGGAGCCGGGGCTCTTGCCTTTTTGGCCGACGGCGTCCAGCAAGGTCCCTGTTGAGGAAAGTTTCAGCACTCGTGAGTGGCGGTCATCGCTCACCCAGATGTTCCCTTCAAGGTCAACGGCCACGGCCCAAGGACGGGCATGGGGGCCTGATGTGGGATCGTTGGAATCGGATATGTCGTTATGAGGGTTCGGAAGAGGATCGGCCGCATCCAGATCGATGACGGCCAACGATTGGCCGCTGGAAGAGAACTTTTGGATCCGGGCATTTTTTCGGTCGGCCACATAGATGTTGCCGGCGGCATCCACGCTCAGTCCGGTGGGGTCGTGGAACTCCCCCGCGCCCGATCCGGGCTGCGGTATGCCGTTGGCATCGAATTTCCCGATCTTCATCAGCACCGCGCCCTGCGGGCTCAGTTTCACCACCTGGTTGTTTTGCCTGTCCGCGACGAAGATGTTCCCGGCGGTGTCGACGGTTAAGCCCGATGGATAGGCGATGCCGCCGCCGAATGTGGCCAAAAGGATTCCCGTGGGACTGAATTTCCGGATGGAACCGTTTGCCTTTTCGCCCACATAAATGTTCCCCTGCGAATCCACGGCCACCCCGTCCGGTTGTTTCAACTCAAAGTTGACTTGTTCATTTTTCCCAATGCTGAGGGAACGAACCGGTTCTCCAAGGTAGACGTTGGTTTCGACAACCGTGGCATTTTGAACGGTATCCAGCGCCGTAACTCTTAACGTGAACCAGCCGGTCTGGTTTGATGTGTTCCATGTCGCCAGAAGGCCTGTCGCAGGTTGCGTGGATGTGTAAAGGGTCGTAAAAGATCCGCTCGACGGAGATGTCGGCCCTGAGGCGGTTGCGTAGGAAACATTGTAATGGGTGAAATGACCGTCCGAAACGGTCCCCAGGATCGGAAGATCTGTTTGGTCGAAGACCCGGCCCACGCCCAGACTTTGAGGGTTGGGCGAGACCAATTGCGCGCTCGGCGCCTGGGAATCGACTTGGACGGTGATCCGTTGGATCGCTTCTTCATGACCGACGCGATCGATGCTGAAGAACTCGATGGATTGAAGTCCCTGGAACCCCGAAAGCGTGATGCCGGCAGCTGTCAATGGAACGAATGGGGTGTCCGTGCTCGCGACAACGCGGTAATAAATGGTAGCGACGCCCGAGGCGGCGCCGGAGCCGTCCGGGTCCTGGGCGGTGATTGTGATCGGGGTGTTCGGTCCTATGAAAACCGGTTCACCCTCGATGAAATATCGAGGCTCGCCGATCTCGGCCGTCGTAACGGGTGTCGAAGCGTCGACCAGGAGCGTTGCTGTCCGGAGCGGTTCCCGGTTGTCCACGCGGTCGGCGCTGAAGAAATCCAGGGGACGAACGCCTTCTGTGAGCGAGAAAGTGCCTGTGTAGAGGGCGTATTCGCTTTCCCCGACTCTCCATTGAGTGGAGGAAACACCACTTGCGGCCTGGGTGCTCGATACGTCCTCGGCAACAAGGGCAATGAGCGTGGTCTCAGAGATATAGGTTTGAGAGGATTCCGCCACGAGCTGAGGTCCGGAAAGGATAAGCCGGGTCGCCGGCGCCGTTCCATCGACGTAGAATTCGTTCAATTGGAGGGATTCCTCGTTGCCGACGGCATCCGCGCTCTTGTAGTCCAGGAAATGGAATCCTTCGATGAACGTAAGGGAGGATTGATAAAGCTCAAAGGAGCCGGCGTCAAGACGGAACTCCGTTTTCGCAAGGCCGCCGGCCACGCCGTTGATGAGCGGGTCCTGGGCGGAGAGGGCGGCCGCCGTGCGGGTGGAGATGAAGGTTTTGAGGTCGATGAAAGCCTGTGGGCCCTCCCAAACCAGTTGGGTCCGGGGCGCGGTATTGTCGAGAGCCGCCGTCAGGCCATAAACCGCCTCGGCGTTCCCCGCATTGTCCGTGCTGAAAAACTCGATGGTTTTCAATCCATCCGGGCCGGGGATTTGGAACGTTGTTTCCTGCCCTTCCGTTGTGATGAATGGAGAGTGGTTGATGCGGCGGCTGATTCCTTTCACGCCCGATGAAACACCGTTCACGACGGGATCGTCGGCTGAAATCCGGATGGAGGTTTCTCCGGAGACGAACGCTGTTCCTTCTCGTATGAAGGGCCGGCCGCCGACAAATGTCCAGGTGCTCGCCGGGGCTGTGTTGTCGATGGCGACGGACAGTTGTCCCGTGGCCTTGTTCCCCGCCAAATCCGTGGATTCGGCTTTGAAAAGATAGGAGCCGTCCGGAACCGGGTTCCCTTGAGGGTCCTTCCCGTTCCACGTGTTTTCATAGCGGCCGGGCGATCTGCGGAGCCCCGGGAGCAATGTGGCGAGACGGCGTCCATCCGGGTCAAAAATCCCCGCGCTCGCTTGGAGGACGTCGCGCGGAGAATCGTCGGCCAGCGAGAAGGAGAACGTGTTTTCGTCTTTGATTTGATCGCCGTTGGGAGAGAAAACCGGTTCCGTCGCGGACAACCCGGAGATGGCGGGCGGATTCCGATCCGCCATTTTCATTAAGACATAGAAGGAAAAGCTGTTCAACTGGGCGACGACGGTCCGGCTCGCCAAATCGAGGATTTGGCCGGGAACGTATTCCCAACGGTTGGTGTCGGGGTTGAACTTATACAACCCGATGTTCTCGCCGTAAAGGCTCGAGTCATAGGAATAATGGAGGATCGCCGGCGGGGTGAATTGCGTTCCTTCCGGCTCAAACTTGTATATCGGGCTGACGGGATAGAAACCGTCCAGTGTGGCCGTCATCAGCGCCCAGGAGGCTCCGGCCGGGATTTGCGGGTTTTGAATGAGGGTAATGGGTTGAAGGCTGGATTCCACGTATTGGATGTTGACGGCCTCGGCTGTCGCCATGGAAAATTGACCGGGATAAACGAGGACGGCCTTGTACTGCTC
>JACQPF010000353.1 GCA_016207625.1 Elusimicrobiota bacterium
CTGGAGAAGGAGCTGGAGGGGAAAGCGTCCCAACTCCAAACACTGGGTGGCGTCGCATCGGCCAAGCAGGCGCTGGAGCAGAAGCTGCAGCAGGAGCTCCAATCGAAGTCATCTCTCGAAACCGCCGTCGCGCGGCTGGAAAGCGAGCTGGCGAATTCCCAGAGGGACGCGCGGTCCTTGGAGGAAAAGTTGTTGGCCGCCCGGGAAGAATCGTCCCGGCTTCGGCTGGACCTGTCCCACCTGAGGCCCCAGATCGAGGCCGAGGTGGCCAAGCAGAAGGCCCTTGTGGAAACGGAGCGCGCCGAGATCGAGCGGCAAAAGGAGTTGTGGCAGGGGCGGTTGAGCCAATTGGAAGAACACCTCCACCAGGCGGAGCAACAGGCCCGGCAGGAGCGGGAAAAGAAGGAAGAGCTGGAATCCCTCCTTCATGAGAAAATGAATTCCTTGCAAACGGCGCAAGGAGAAGCGCACCGGTTCAAAGAGCGGGCGCTCCTTGCCGAAACGGACCGGAAAAGCATGGAGGAGCAAGCCGACCGTCTCCGCCAAGAGATGAACCGGCGCGACGACGAGGTCCGCGCCCGGTATGAGAGCCAACTGGTCCAGGCCCGGAACACCGAGTCCGCCACGGAGGAAAAGAACCACGAATTGGCCCGTCGGAACGATGTCCTGGAGGACGGTCTCAAGAAGCTGGAAGAGGAATCCCGGCGATGGAAGCAGGAAATGGAAGCGCAGGCGGAAGAGAGGAAAGTCGCCGAAGACCGCTTGAAGTGGATGCAAGACGGCCTCGCCGGCCAGGAGAAGGCGTTCCGTGACCAGGTGGAGAAAGAATTCCGAGAGAGAGTGGAGAGGACGGAGAAAGAGCACCAGCAATGGGCCGAGGAGCTTCTTAAGAGCACGGAGCAGAAGGTCCATGAGCAGGAAGCGAAAGCCAAGCAACGGATTGAAGCCTTGCAGGCATCCGTCGGGAAAGATCTTGAGGAACTGGAGAAGCGGGTGTACGACCTGCAACGGGAGAAAGACGTTCTCTTGGAGGAGAAAGATCTCCTGAGGGCGTCCCTGGCGGACTTGGAGAAGGCCTTTGGCCAGGCCAAAATTCAATGGGCCGAAGAGCGGCGGGCGATTGAAGAACAGGCCCGCGCACGGGAGAAAACCGCGTCGGAGGACGCGGCCGCCCGCTGGGAAGAACGCCTGAAAGCTCTTGAAGCCAAGACGGCCGATGAACGGCAGACTTGGAACGACCGGGTCCGAGCGATGGAACAAGATCTCAACCGGTTCCACGAAGAGAAAGCGCAAGGTCAGAGGCTGCGGCAGGAGGAGATCATCGCTCTCCAGAAACAACATGAACTGGAAATGGAACGGCTCCGGGAAGCCCGCGTGCCGCGGGAGCCCCAAGGGCTCATCCGAGGATTCTTGTCTTGGCTGAACCGGCCCGTGATCGAAGTTCAAATCGGATCGCAACATCATCGAAAGTAGACGGGGAGGATTTGAATGCCGGCCCGATCCATTGAGGAGTTTCGGCAGAGGCTCAGCAGGCGTTTCGACGAAGTGAACCAGGAATTCGCGGAAGTGGCCGCTCCCTGGAGCCTTCCTCCGTTGCCCCCCCGGCGGGGCGCGCCCGCTTTGCCCGCCTTTTCGTATCGGCGAGAAGGCGAGAAAGAAGGTCAACGGCTGAAAGAGGAGATCCTTGAACTCAAGGAATCCCTGCAGGCTTCCCGGCATGAGTATGACATGCTCCAAGAGGCGAAGAACGCCTATTTGAAGGCGGAAGAGCATGCATCCCAACTGGCGGACAGCCTCAAGGCGCGAGAAAAAGAGCTGAAAGAGGTCCAAGAAGCCTTGGCGCGTGCGGAGGAGCGGCTCGCCAAGATATCCGACGGTCGCTCGCAAGGGGAAGAAGAGCTCGGCCGGCTCAAAGAAACCTTGGCCCGCGCGGAAGAGCGCGTCAAGGAGTTGACCGCGGCTTTGGAAGAGGGGAAAGCCAAGAGCCGCATGGCTGAGCAGGAAATGGCTTCCTTGAGAGATTCGGTGGCCCAGCGCAGCCAGGAGGTGGCTCAAAGCGCCGGCCGCATACGCGCTCTGGAGCAGGCCCTTGTTGAAAGAGACAGCGAACTCGCTCAGCGGCAGAGCCGCCTGGAAAGAGTGTCGGAGGAGCTGAAACGGATCCAATCCCTGGCCGGGACGGAAGCCCCGGCGTTTCTCCCGGTCGCGGAACCACCGGGTCCGGTGTCTACAGCGAACCCCGAGGTGTTGCAAAAGCTGGCCGAACTGGAAGAAAAGCTGTCCGATCGTGAGCTGGCCTTGCGGGAGAGCTTGCAGGAGAACCACAGGCTTGAGGCGGACCTCCAGCAATCCCTCCGGGCCCGCGAGTCCGAATACAAGCTCATGAAAGAGAGCATGAACCGGCTCGGCCGGCAAAACAAGGAGCTCTTGGCCAAACTGAAGGAATATCAAGAATCCCGGCTCCAGGTGAACCGGCCCACGACGTCTCCTTCCCTGCAAGAAGCCGACGCCCGGGTGAAAGAGAAGCTGGATGCGTTGGAACTGGCCCTGTCCGGACGGGACCGCATGCTGGCCGATCAGCAGAAAGCTTTGGAAGAGAAGAAAGCCTTGGTGGACAGTCTTTTCACCGACATGAGGGCGTTGGATGAGCAGGCCCTGGGCGAGTTGGAGGGGACTCAGCGCAAATTGGAGGAAATGGCCCGGCAGAAAGAGGCGCTGGCCGCCGAGAATGAGAGCCTGAAGAAAGCATTGGAAGAAAAGAACCGGGCCGAAGATCCCCAGCTCTCGGAGCTGAAAGAACGTCTTTCGTTGGCGTCACGAACGGCTCAAGAAAAAATGACCGAGAAAGAAACGCAATGGTTGGCGCAGGCTCAGCAAAAAGAGATGATTATTGACGAATTGAAACGTCAGCTTACCGCTTCGGAAGCCCGAATGGCTGAAGGAAAAGCGGCCGGAGAACCGGCCGAAGGAAAGGCCGGCGGTCCTGTTCTGCCCGGCGGAGAGTTGGATATCCATCTCGGGCTCCTTCAGATGAACGGCGAATTGATTGACCGCTTGGAAGGGAACCTCAGGCACTTTTTCCGGGTGATGCCGGCCTCCCAATCCCCCTCCCCGTTGGCCAGGCCGGTTCCGTCGGATCCGGTCCGGCTTCCGTCAGAAGGAACAGGGAACGGGATGACACGTTTCTTCAAAGGATTCTTTTCGCGTTTTGGAAAAAAGAAAAGCGCGCCGGCGAAGGCCTCAGCGCGGCCGCCCGTGCCGCCGTCGGGCCGACCGGCGTTTCCTTTCCGTCATCGATTCCCGGGGGATGCGCGGCGCCCTCCTCGAAGGCCATAACTCATGGCGGACACCTTTTGGAAACGCGTTCAGAATTGGGGGAAGTCGTTGTTCGCTCCTTCGCCGTCGGATTGGCGGGGGGGCGTGAGCGGACCTCCGCCCTCTTCGCGGCGCTTCGAGGACAGTCGGCGGCCCAGAGGGCCGACAGCTCCTCCGCCCTCGGTCGCTCTCACCGGAGCGGAAAAAGAAAAGCTTCTGCGGAAAAACGGCCTTGAGGAAAACATCGCGGAGCTGTCGGACAAATTAACGCTGGCCGAGGAGCGCTTGGAGCAAGAGAAGTGGGAGCGCGCTCAAGAGATGAAGCGGCGGGAAAGTTTACAGAAATCCATATCCGAGCTTCAAGAGAAGTTGCGGAACGCCGAAGCGGGTCTCTGGAAGGAAAAGGGGCGCTCCACAGACTTGGAAAAAAACCTATTGAGACTCAAGTCCCAAATCGCGAGCGGACCTCCGTCCTCTTCGCGGAGCTTCGAGGACAGT
Source organism: Elusimicrobiota bacterium (assembly GCA_016207625.1). GTDB lineage: Bacteria > Elusimicrobiota > Elusimicrobia > FEN-1173 > FEN-1173 > JACQPF01. The sequence goes on from JACQPF010000353.1 coordinate 3,814, forward strand.
CGGCGGCCCAGAGGGCCGACTACTCCTCCGCCGTCGTTCGAAATCGTGCGTGATTTGACGCAAGAGTTTGAGGACCGGGACGCCTTCGCCGAGCGGTTGAAGTGGGAGGAGGAGCGTCATAGGCTGGAGAGCGAAAAGGCCTCCGAAAAAGAACGGGCGGACCGGGAAGCGGAGTCACGCAATTCGGCGGAGGAACGAATTTTGAAACTGATGGAGGAAAAAGAGGCCCTCCGGACCGCTCTTTCCAAAGAGCGCGGCGAATGGAACGAAGAGAAAGAACGGCTCTTGGAGGCGCGGGCCGGCGAGGAAACAAGGCGGGAAAAAGAGCTGAAAGAAATAGACGTCCTCTTGGCCGAAAACGCCGGACTCTTTGACGCTTTGCGCCTCCTCGTGGGACCTCCGTTGACAAAATCGAAGGGGGAGTTATGACCGATCCGAGCGGGCCGCCGCGGCTCAACGTATCCCAGCGCACGGACGTGCGCGTACACGCCACGTTGTTGGCGCGCGTCCAGACGGTGCAGTTGTTGAAGATGAGAGAACCGGAAATCGCGGAGTTCATCCGGCAGGTGGAGACCGATCCTCTTTTCTTGAAAATGCTTTTTCCCCCCAAGGCGAACTTGAAGGTGATCCGCTATCAGCCGCACCCGCGTTCACGGCTGTCCGGGTCATTTTACGAGGCGGACGAGCGTTTCCTGCCGTCGGACGCGCCGGCGGACGTGGTGGGCCTCTTGAACGAGAGCCAGGGTGTCTTGGAGCTCATCCGCCGCCTCGGGCAGGATGTTTTTGAGACGCTTTTCCTCAAGGCCGACACGGAGCTTTCTCCCGAAGCGTTGGCCGAGCAATGCAGCATCAAACCGGAGGACGTGCGCCGCATCCAGAGCTTCCTGTTGGGTTTTTCGGTCCACTCGGAATTTTTCGATCCCTCTTCCCGCACCACGGCCCTCGGGCCCATGGACGCGGCCGGGAGGCGGGTGAGCCGCTTGGCGCGCGTGGAGGTGGCTCGGGAAGGAGAGGACGGCGAGGTCGCCTACCATTTCACTTCGCCCCATTTGGCCCGGGGCCGGTACGAGATCAACTACGACCGGTTCCAAACGCTCATGGATGTACAGGAATTCACGCCTGAGGAAAAACGGCACATGCGGGCGCTGGTCCGGCGATTGGAACTGATCAATTGGCGGCAGAGCGTGATCTTTCGCGTGATGGATATGCTTTGCCACACGCAGGGGAAATATTTAAAGACTCAGGATACGCTCAAACGAGGGACCATCACGCAACGGGAAATGGCCCGGCGCCTGAGCGTGGCGCCCTCCACCATCAACCGGGCCATCCGCGACAGGAGCCTCATCCTTCCCTGGGGAAACGAATCTCTCCTGGAAGAGATGTTCTGCTCCCGAAAGGAACTGTGTTTGGACGTCATGGACGCTTTTGAAGCCAAGGATACGGAATTCGGAAATAAAACGGATCAAGAACTCCAAAAACAGATTCAAATCGAGTTGGACCTTTTGGTGCCCCGCCGCACAATCAACACCTACCGGCGAATTATCGCACAAAACAACAAGTAGCTGGCCATCCTGTTGCATGTGCTTCCTAATTGCGGAGGCACATTTTGAAGAAAATCCACGTTTTAATGACGATTTTGGCACTCCTGCCCTGGGCGGCAAGACCGTTGTTCGCCCAGGCAGGGGAAGCCGGGCGCATCCTGGAAGAAGGGGCGGACGCCCGGGGCCTGGCGTTGGGGCGGGCGTATACGGCGGTGGTGAACGACAACACGTCTCTGTATTGGAACCCGGCGGGGCTGGGGGGCGTGCTGCAGACGCAGGTATCGGCATTGCAGGCGTCGTTATATATGGATTCGGCCTACGGGTATTTGGGGTTCGCCTCCCCGTTCCGGAAGAAGCAAGGGTCGTGGGGAGCGCACTTGCTGCGCATGGGCACGGGCACGGCGGAAAAGAGGAGCGCCCTTAACGATCCGACGGGCAGCTTCAGCTATCAAGAGATCGGGTTGGGTCTGGGGGCGGGGGTTCGGGGGCTGATCTCGCCGCGGCTGTCGGCGGGGACGGGGATCAAGGTTCTACAGAGGAGCCTGGACACGTCGGTGGATTCGCAGTTGGCTTTGGACGTGGGGACGCAGTATCGGCTGAGCCCGAAAGCGCGGCTGGGGATGAATTTGCAGAACGTGGTGTCCATGCGGTCGGGAGACACCGATGACCGGCTGCCGTTTAAGACGCGGGTGGGGGCGTCCTACCAATTGTTCGGGGGTTTGTTAACAGCCCTGGAAATGGAAGATCTCCGAGAGTTATCCTTAGGGACGGAATATAACCTGGGGCTGGTGTCTTTGCGGGCGGGGTTGAGAGAGCGAGGGGTGTCCTTGGGGGGAGGGATCGTGTTCCGGGGGTTCCAGCTGGACTACGCGACGCAGAGCCACGCGGAGCTGGGGGCGCTGCAGAGGTTTTCTTTGGCGTATAGTTTTGGGAACCCGCAGAAGGCGGACCACACGGCGGAGGCGCGCAAACTCCTAGAGGAAGCGACGGTTCTTTGGAGAGAAGGGAAGTTCGCCGCGGCGCACGAGAAGCTGAGCAAGGCGGAGTCCCTGTCGGAATGGGTGCCGGAGGTGGTTCGGCAGAGGAACCGGCTGGAGGAGATGCGGCGGCGTTTGCCGGGTGATTTCAAGCGGGAGGACCTGGCGCCGTTGTATCGGCGGGGCCTCATCGGATATATGGAAGGGGATTACGTGCGGGCGGTGTTCTTGTTGAACGCGGCCTTGGGCGGCGGGGAGAAGAAGAACCAAGCGCTTGAGGAGTTCGTGCGGAGGCTGTCGCAGGAGAAGGGGGTACCCTTCAACCTGGAGGATCGCAAGCCCTTGGGCGAGCTGATCTCCTTGAAGCTGATCCGGGCGGAGGAGGCCCTGATCGACGAGGACTACAAGAAGGCGCTGCAATATTGTGAGGAAGCGGTGCTCTTGGATGAGGAGAACGCCACGAGCCACACGCGGCTGGGCACGGTGTATTACATCATGGGCTTACGCGACAAGGCCCTGGCGGCCTGGAAGCAGGCGCTGTCGATCAACCCGTCCGATGAAACTCTGAAAAGTTATATCAAGAAAATCGAATCGAAATAGTTGCATGGCAAATGATGAGGGAAATCCATGCAAGGACGCAATATCTCTTTAGAAAAAACGTTCCTCCTGTGTTCGCTCACCTTGACAGGCATTTTGTTCGGCTTTCCTGTCCAAGCTAGAGCGAATTTCTCCACGTTTCAAGACGCCGACCTCGTCCTCGGACAAAATTCATTCGAAACGAACAGCTACGATAGGCACCCCAGTCAAGTGTCGGCCGACGGTTTGTATAATCCCTATAAGATTCATATTTCCACGACGTTAGGGAAAACATTCGTCGCCGATTATTCCAACCACCGCGTTTTGGTTTACAACACCGCCTCCCCGGCCAACGGCCAGGCGGCGGACGTCGTCCTGGGCCAAGCGAACTTCACATCCAACCAACCCAACCGGGGAGCGGGCTTGGCCGCGGCCAATTCCTTATCTGGGCCGATTTCGGTTTTCACCGATGGTGTGACGTTGTATGTGGCGGACACCAGCAACCAACGCGTGCTGATTTGGAACGATGCCTCTACCCTCACCAACGGCCAAGCCGCGAACCGTGTTTTGGGTTTTACGTCTCTGACAGGTTCTGGCGGCGGGTCCACGGCCGGCCGGTTCACGAACCCGTACGATGTCAGCGTTGCCGGCGGGAAAATCTTCGTGGCGGACTACAGCAACCACCGCGTCATGATTTGGAACAGCACCAACGTGGTGAACGGCCAGAACGCGGACGTCGTCGTAGGCCAGCCCACATTGACCAGCAACATGCCCAACCAGGACCCCGATGGGGCCACCGGAGGCGTGATCCCTCCGACGGCCTCCACCCTCTACTATCCCACCGGCGTTTTTTCCGACGGCAACTCGCTTTTGGTGGCGGACACTTACAACTACCGCGCCCTTATGTGGGACACCATTCCCTCCACACACAACGTTGCCGCGGACCGCGTCTTGGGACAGCCCAATTTCAGCACGAGCACGCCCCCGGGGTCGACCACGGCCAGCAACCTGAGTCCCTACAGGGTGGGCCTGTATGGCAATAAGATTTTCGTGGCAAGTTATGGCCAATCCCGCCTCATGGTTTACAACACCACGGCTCCGGTCAACGGCCAGGCGGCCACATGGGCCCTCGGCGCGCCGGACCTGACCACGAACGGGGGAGGAAGCACTGAAAGAGGATTGACCAACCCCATGGGGTTTTGGAGCGACGGCACGAGGGTGTGGGTGGCGGACCTCAGCAACCACCGCATCGTCTCCTACCCTTCCATCGCCACCTTCGCCGCCGCCGACCGGGAAATCGGCCATTTGGGAAAATTCAATATCAATCTACCGAACGCCGGCCCCCATGCGGACGGGCTATATGGACCCTACGGCATGGCCACCGACGGCACGCGGTTTTACTTGAGCGATTATCACAACCACCGGGTGTTGATCCACAACAATATCAACGCGCTTTCCAACGGGCAAGCGGCGGACTACGCCCTGGGCCAGCCCGATCTTCGAACTCCCCACTACAACAACAACGGCGGCCCGGGCGGACCCCTCGATGCCTTTACGCTCTATTATCCCCAAGGCATCGCCTCCGACGGGAAAAAGCTGTTTGTGTCGGATTACAGCAACAACCGCGTTCTGTGGTGGAACAGCGTGGAAAGCTGGTCCAACGGCAAGCCGGCCGACGGAGTCCTGGGCCATAACCTGCTGACCGAAAGCACGATGTTGACAGGAGGCGCCCGGATTTACAGTCCGTCAGGCATTTTTACGGACGGAAAGCGGCTGTTCCTCTCGAACGTCAGCGACCATCGCGTCCTTGTGTGGAACGACATATCCACCCTCACCAATGGAAAAACCGCGGACTTGGTGCTGGGACAAGCCAACCTCACGTCCTTCCCCGGGGTCAACCGTGGGGCGGGAGTTAATAATCCCACGGCCGGAGGGCTCTATAATCCCAATGCGATCTACAGTGACGGGAGAGCGCTCTACGTGGCCGATTACGGAAACGGCCGTGTTCTCCTCTGGAACAATGTGGACTCGCTTGCAGATGGCCAGAACGCCGACGTGGTGTTGGGCAAGGTCGACATGTCCACCAACACCTGCACGCCGGCCTGGCCTACGGCGGAGTGCGCCTATGCCCCATACGGCCTAGTGAGCGACGGGAAACGGTTGTTCATGGGGGAATACCAATACCGTATCCTGATCTGGAACAACGTGCCCACGTCCAGCGGCGCGGGGGCCGACATGGTCTTGGGGGCCTCAAGCCTAACGGCGGCTCCGGATTCTTCCGTGAACATCAAAACCAATTACGCCAGCCAGCTCATGCTCCACAAGAACCACCTTTTCACGTCACAAATCGGGTGGCAGCGCGTCACGCGATTCTCGGATCCATTGACGAACTACGTCTCGGTGCAGGTCTCAACGCTCACGCTGCCGGCCTCGGCCCAGCAATCTTCCGTTGTGGCCATGTATAAAGTGACCCTGAACACGGCCGCGGGATCTGCCAACTGGTCCAAAATGCGAGCGAAGCGGGACGGCGGCGCCGACGCCGACATCGAGGCGTTGCAGGTTTATCTGGACAACGGCGACGGGACCTTCGATGAAGGGGCCGACGGCCCCCCGCTGGCCTCGGGCGGCATCGTCGTCCCGGGCACATTGGAGGCCGTTTTTTCGCCGACGGACGTGGTTTCCAGCATCCCAAAAGTCTACTTCGTCGTCATGAAGCTCAAGGACTCCGCCGCCTTGCAAAACCAGGCGGGGTTAAAGATCGTGAAAAACAATTATTTCTTTGATTTTTCCGACTCCTATGTGAATATGGAGCTCCCCATCGCCTATTACTCCGGCCGGGTCACAATCACGGAGCAGCCGGACGCCCTGCAAATGTCCCTCCAGGACATGGCCCCGGACGCCTTCCCGCCCAGCACGACGGTGGCCATGGCGAAGATGACCTTGAGCGCCGACCACGACCAGGTGAAATGGACGAAAGTCCGCGCCGAGAGAGGGGGGACCTCCACCGACGGCATCGCCACTCTCAGGGTCTATCGTGACAACGGCGACGGTGTTTTCAACAGCGGCACGGACACGCCGCTGTCGGGCAGTTTCAACTTCGTCAACGGGGTGTCCACGGTCACTTTGAGCGGTGAAGAGACCATCACCACCACGTCGCAGGCGTATTTCCTGGCGGCCAACGTCTCGGCCTCACCTTCCGGTTCCTTTTACGTGAAAATCTCGGCTCCGCCGATCCCCAGTTTCTCCATCAACAACAACTTCCCTTACAGCGACACCGTCAACACCGCTCCCCTCCCTTTCCAGACGGAAATTCCTCCCGCCGCGGTGACGACCCTGACGGGGACGACCTTGGCCGAACTCGGCGAACTGCGGCTCACCTGGAACGCTCCAGGCAAAGACGACAACATCGGCGCGCTGGTGGCTCCTTCTTCTTTCACCATCCAATACACCACCAGCTCCACCTTCGCTCTTTGGAGCGCCACGGGAACGCCGCTTTCCTTCGCCCCTCGCGTGGTCCTTTCGACGAACGGGGTGAACCCCGGAGATCCGCAGGCCTATACATTGACCGGGTTGTCCTCGCCGGCCACCTATTATCTGCGCGTATGGACGGCGGACGAAACGGGCCGCATTTCGCTCATCTCCAACGGCGCCATCGGCTATACATGGGGCTGGTCCACCGGCGCCTGGCAGCAGTCGGGTTCCAGCAATTATGGCGTGGCCTGGGGCGACTCCGACAACGACGGCGATTTGGACCTTCTCTATTCTGGCTATCTCTCTTATAGCCGTTTATTGATGAATAACGGGAACGGCTCGTTCACCGACGGGCTTTGGACGGCCCCTCCCGCGGACGGCACGTCTAATATATACGACCTCGCTTGGGGAGATTACGACGCGGACGGCGACTTGGACTTCATCGCCGCGGTCATGAGCGAAAAATCCCGGATCTACCGGAACGACGGCGGGAACCAGTTCACGCTCGCCTGGAAATCGCCGCAAAACACCTCCGCCTATCAGGCCAAATGGGGGGATTACGACAACGACGGCGACCTGGACTTCATTTTGCTCGACTCAGGCACCAAACCCATCCTGTACCGCAATGACGGCAATGACGGGTTCACGCCCATGGTCACGTTTTTCGCTCTTCCCACCACCATGAGCGCGGCCTGGGGAGACTACGACAACGACGGGGACCTGGACCTGCTTTTCGGCGTCAACAACGGGAGCGTCCGGATCTATCGAAACGCCGGGAACGGCGTTTTCGAAACGGATGCGTGGGTGTCGGCTGAAACCCATAATGCGGGGGACGTGGCCTGGGGGGACTACGACAACGACGGTGACCTGGACATGCTGGTGGGCAACAACGGTTCCTGGCCCAACACCGTGTATCGAAACAACAATCCCGCGAACAGTTTCATGCGGATCTGGTACGCCACTTTTACAATTGCGACCGAAAGCGTGGCCTGGGGCGACTACGACAACGACGGGGACCTGGACCAGTTGGTCGGTGTTTACAACCAGCGCACCCGGGTATTTAAGAACAATGGGGACGCGTCGTTCACCCAAACGTGGAACACCTCGATGAACGAAAACACGCAGACCGTCGCCTGGGGCGACTATGATGACGACGGAGATTTGGATTTCGCCATGGGGAACTACGCTTCAAGCGCACGTATCTACGGCAACGACCGGGTGCAACAGGGGTTGTCGGCCAACACGGCCCCCGGCATGCCGTCGGTGACAGAAGCGCCCGAGCTGAGCTACACCCCGGGGGTCAATGTCGCCACCGTGACGTTCCGGTGGAACAAGCTGGCCGAACAGGTTGGCCCCAACCCTCACAACATTTAC
>JACQPF010000364.1 GCA_016207625.1 Elusimicrobiota bacterium
GCGGGGTCTGTGGCCACGGACCTCTTCCTTGTGAGCGGGACTTTCAAGGATCCGAACGTCAGGCGGCTTTCCGTGCTCCGGTCGAGTTGGAAGAAAACATACCGCGGATTGACGTTCAGGAGGTCCTGGCGCTCCAGGGGATGGGAATCCATGTAATCCCTCATGGACTGGCGGTTGAACTTCTCCTTGGGAATAAGGCCTGTCTCGATCATGTGAAGGCCGACGGACCGATAGGGATGGCCGTTGTTCCCCGCGTAGCGGATGCGGATTTGCTCCCCCGTGGGAAGGTGGAGCCATCCGGAGCCCTGGACCTGCAGGAAAAAGATGTCCATGGGGTCATCCGCCCAGGCGATTTCCAGGCCCCGGCCGGAGATGAGGTTTTTTGAGTCGATCTCCTGCCGGGTGTAATAGGGGACGGCGAGATCGCCGGGGCATTGATAGAGAGGATAGCGGTATTTCTCCGTTCGGGTGAGGGACGCTTTCATCGAATGCTCGTAATAGGCCGAATAGGTCACGGAATGACGCGCATCGAGGCCAGTGGATCTGTAGACCCAGAACAATTCCTTCAATTTCCGGTCAATCGATTCCGACGGCTCCCGCCGCAACGCGAGGAAGGTCTCCAACGAATGGATCATATGCGCGGCGGTGTAGCTGTCCGAGCCGAATCGAAAGACGGTGTCCGGCGGCTGGGAACGATAGTATGAGAGGCTCGCCCGGACGGATTCTTCCAGGCCGTCGAAGCGGCCGTCGTCGCTTGAGAAATCCGGATAATCTTGAGGAGCGATTTTTTCGAGGGCGTGAAGGCCGGAAGAGAAGAGGACGAGGAAGACCAGCAAATGAAACGCGAAGGCGGGACGCTTATTTTTCTTGATTTTTTTCATCCCCCTTATCCCTCGAGTAGTGGACATCGACGGAGGCGGTGTCCCATGTGACGAAAACCCGGCGCAGTTTCCCGTCCTTTGAAAAACCGAACCTCGCGATGATGGGGACCTTGTTGGGGTCGTTGACGATCCTATAACGGTAGATATAGGTTTGGAGGTCCTCCTGCTGCTGAACGGCCAAAGGCTTTCCCATCAAGCTCAGCGTCTTCTCCCGGCTGGGAAGCTTGGCGTCCGCTTCCGGGGAGAGGCGCATGTGCGCCCTCACCAGGCGCTTGGTTTCCAGCACTTCGGAATTCCCGGCCAGGCGCATGGTCTCGGTCATGACTTCCCGGCTGAAGAGGAGCAAGAAGGTCTCCGGGACCGTGAACCGGGACAGCTTCCCTTTTGCGAAATACAGGGTGAGGTTCAGGTCCTCCATCGGGGTCTTTTCAGGAGGGCTATGGCGCACGATCTTGAACTCGTAATGCCAGATCTTCTCGTTCCCCAACGTTTTTTTCGAGAGAGGATCGGCCCCGATGAGGAAACGCATGTCTTTGGTAAAGAGGATGGGGTTATGGAATTGGATGATGAGTTCCGGATGGCCGGACACGGTGAAGTTTTTGTCGAAACTCTTGATTTGGCTTTTCAGTTCAAGCAGGCGGAGATAGACGCATCCCGACAGGACGAGAACCGCCGCCAGCCCGATGAACAGCCTTCGAATCAATCTTGTTTCCTCATGACGGCTTTAAAATCCGTTTGCAGGCTCTTTAAAATCTTCTCCTGCACTTCGCCCACTTCGGCGTCCGTCAAAGTCCTTTCCGGATGACGGAAGGTGACGCGGAAAGCCAAACTGCGGTGGCCGGGCGGCAGGGCGGGATCGATGAACACGTCGAAAAGCTCGATGTTCTCCACCCATGGGGATTGCCGCAGGAGGAAATGAGCCACGGAGGCCCAACTGACCGTATCCGGGAAAATGAGCGAAAAATCCCGGTAAACGGCCGGTTGGCGCGGCACGCCTTCAAACTTCAAGGGCAAGGCCGGCTCCTGCGCCAAAGTGGAAAGCTCCAGTTCCCCGAGTAAAGTTTCACGAGGCACGTCAAAAGCGTCCGCGCGGCGCGGATGGATTTTGCCGAAAAAGCCGACGTTTTTCTCGCCGATGAAAACATGGAGGGCTTCGGCGGGATGGAGGAAAGACATCTCATGCGGTTTAACGAAACGGATCCCGGGGATGCGCCATTCCTTCAACAGCGTCTTCACCCACGATTTGGCGTCCCAAATTTCCAACGGCCTCGGCTTGAATTTCCAATGGTCCGGGTTGGCGCATCCCGAAGCCACCCAGGCCAAAGAGGTTTTTTCAAGAGCCTTCCCCTCTTTTTGGAAGAAGGTCCGGGCGGACTCAAACAAACGCACGTCCTTGTTCCCTCGGCGGACATTCCCCTGGAGGTTGACCAGCAAGTTCACGAGCAGGCTGGGAGACAGGAGCTCTCCGGAAAGGGAAATCGGATTCCCCAATTCCACAGCGGCTCCGGCGGATGCGGAGCCGGCGAGTTTGCCCCAAAGGTCCCGGGAGGAAAGGCCGTAATTGCGGGCTTCGTAGAACCCCGCGCCGACGAAGTATTGCCGGGCCGAGAGCAGCATGCGGCGCTCTATGGTCGCCGGTTCCGGAGGCTGGGTGGACGCCCGCCGCTTCTGGGGCACCTTGTCGTAGCCCACCAGCCTGGCCACTTCTTCTGCGACGTCGGCGTCTTCCCGCACGTCCTGGCGGTGGATGGGCGGCGTGACGAGTAGGGAGTCATCGCCGGCGAGGCATCGGAAGTCCAGCCTTTCCAGGGCCTCTTTCATCTGCTGGACGGAAAGTTCGGTGCCGAGGAAAAGGTTGATGCGCGATGCAGTGACTTTAATTTCGACGGGCTTTGGGCTCCCGGCCTTGGCGTCTTGCTCACCCGTCAATTTCCCGCCCGCGAGGGTTAAAAATAAATGGGCTGCCCGGCGGCCGGCCAAATCGGACATGGTCCAATCGGTACCGCGCTCGAACCGGTAAGAGCTTTCGGTGGACATGTTCAAGCGGGTTCGGGTGCGCCGGATGTTCGAGGGAACGAAGCACGCGCTCTCCAAAAGGATGTTCTTCGTTGATTCCTGAACGGCGGTGGGCTCTCCCCCCATCACGCCGGCGACAGCGGCGGGGCCCTTGGCGTCGGCGATGACGAGCGCCTCGCCCACGGGCCGGGTCACTTCATCCAAGCACAAAAGGGATTCTTCTTTCCCGCCCAACCGCACGATCACGCGGCCTTCCTGTAGCTTGTCTCTGTCGAAGGCGTGCAAGGGGTGGCCCATTTCCAAAAGGACGTAGTTGGTGATGTCCACCAAGTTGTTGATGGGGCGCACGCCGCAACGCTCCAGGCGCAGGCGCATCCAAAGCGGGGAGGAACGGACTTCGACGTTCTCGATCGTCCTCCCGGTATAACGGGGGCAGAACTCGGGGTTCCTGATCTCGACGAGTGAGGACACCTCGGTTGTTTTGGGGATCTCGTGATTCGGTAGGCGGATCTTTCGGTTGAGAGACGCGGCGATCTCGCGGGCCACTCCCCAATGGGAGAGGACGTCCGGCCGGTTGGGAGTCACCTCCACATCCAAAACGGCGTCGCCCAGGGCGAGGACGGCGTTGATGTCTTCTCCCAGAGGCGTCTCCGGCGGGAGGACCATGATCCCGCCATGGTCTTCCCCCAAGGCCAGTTCCTTGGCGGAACAAATCATCCCCGACGATTCCTGCCCGCGGATGACGGCCTTTTCGATATTGATCCCGCCCGGGAGTTTCGCCCCCACCCGGGCCAAAGGCACGGTTTGGCCGGCCGCCACGTTCGGAGCTCCGCAGACCACGGTCCAACGGTCCTTGCCGTCGAAAACCTGGCAGAGGGAAAGCTTGTTGGCGTTGGGATGTTTGCCGGCGGTTTCCACCTTGGCCGTGACGACGTTTTCGATGCCGCCGCCGAACCGCGTGATGGACGCCGTGTCAAAACCCAAATTCCGGAGGAAGACCGCCAGTTCCTCGGGAGACTGGTCGAAATCGACGAATTCCTTAAGCCAGAGAGTGGAAACTTTCATATCAAAATTGTTGCAGGAACCGGATGTCGTTATCGAAGAACAGCCGCATGTCGTCCACGCCGTATTTGAACATGGCCACCCTCTCCACGCCGATGCCGAAGGCGTAGCCGGTGACTTTCCGCGGATCGTAGCCGACGGCCCGGAACACGTTGGGGTTCACGAGACCGGCGCCGAGCATTTCCAGCCAGCCGCTCTGCTTGCACACGCGGCAGCCTTTTCCGCCGCAGAGGGTGCAGGAGATGTCCACCTCGATCCCGGGCTCAACGAACGGAAAATAGGACGGCCGGAAGCGGATCTCCGCCCCGGGGCCGAACAAGTGCTGGGCGAAGAGGGTGAGCATCCCCTTCAGGTCGGCCATGGAGATGTCCTTATCCACGGCCAGGCCTTCCACTTGATGGAAAACGAAGGAATGGGTGGCGTCCACCGCCTCGTGACGGAACACGCGGCCCGGAGCCACGATGTAAAGCGGCGGCTGGTGCGTGCGCATATAACGGATTTGCACGGGAGACGTGTGGGTGCGGAGCAGAAGAGGAAGGCCGGATTCGTCCTTCAGGTCTTTCAAATAAAACGTGTCGTGGGCGTCCCGGGCGGGATGGTCCGGCGGATGGTTCAGGGCGGTGAAATTGTTATCGTCGGTCTCCACCTCGGGGCCCTCGGCCAGGTTGAACCCAAGCCGGGTGAAGACGGAGACGATCTCTTCCAAGACTTGAGTGAGCGGATGGAGTTTCCCGCGAAGGACCGGAGTCCCGGGCAGAGTGAGGTCGATGGATTCCTTGGCGAGGCTTTGGGCGATCTGCGCGTCTTCAATGGCCTGGCGGCGGTTCTCCAGGGCGGTTTCCAGCGCCTTCTTGACTTCGTTGGCTTGGCGGCCGACGTCTTTCCGTTCGGCGGGGCTTAACGTCGGGAGGGCCTGAAGGACTTTCGTCAAAAGCCCGTCTTTCCGCCCGAGGAATTTCAGGCGGAGGGTTTCCAACTCCTCCAAGGAAATGATTCGTTCCACCTCTTGAAGGCTTTGGGATTGGATGGTCTGCAGATCGTCCGTTAAGGAGGACACGTTACGACCGCTCTCGGGCCATCTAGTGTTGCGACCGGCTAATAGGTCCCATTATGACGAGGCGATTTTGCGGCGAATCGAAGTCAAATTTTTCGGGCATATCCGTAGATATGGCCGGAAAATTTGGCGAAGATGCAGCCCAAAAGCGCCTCGCCCCTTCGGGGAGGCCCATCTTTGGACGGCTTCTGCGTTGCTCATCGCTTACAGGCCTACTGGCCTGCGCGCTCTTCGCGCCTTGAATCCGGCTCAAAGCTGGTCCTTCATAATGGAACCTATTAGCCGGTCGCAACACTAGGCCGTGGGTTGATTTTTTGCGATTTCCGTCAGTGTATGGAACGACTTCTGGTCGGAGAGAGCGATCTCTGCGAGGATCTTGCGGTCCAACGTGACGCCGGCCTTCTTCAAGCCGGACATGAAGCGGGAGTAGCTCAAACCGTTCATGCGGGCGGCGGCGTTGATGCGCTGAATCCAAACGGCGCGAAAATCACCCTTCTTGTCCTTGCGGCCGCGGTACATGGCCTTCATGGACTTTTCCAGGTGTTGCATCACCATGCGCCAACGATTTTTCTTGGTGGCGTAAGCCCCCTTGGCGCGGCGGTACCATTTCTTTTTCCGTTGACGGGTGTAGACGACGCTTTTAGCTCGCATAGGGAATGAGTGTCCTAATGATTTTGGATTGAGTTTTATTCAACTTGTTGTCTTTGCGGAACCGGCGGCGGCGCGTGGACGACATGCCGATCAGCAGGTGCCTGCGGCCCTGCGTTTGGTGCATGACATGTTTTTTCTTCGTGACGCGAAAGCGCTTTTTGGTTCCGCTGTGGCTCTTCAGTTTTGGCATTTTCCTACCCTTTGTTTATTGTCAAACCGTTCGGGCTATTTCTTCGGCGCCAGCATGAGGATCAGCCGGTTGCCCAGAAGGATCGGGTTTGATTCCACCGTGGAAATTTCCGCCAGTTGTTCCTTCATCTTGTCCAACAGCCTGACGCCCAAGTCCCGGTGCTCCATCTCGCGGCCGTGGAAAACCACGCTCACGCGAACCTTGTCCCGGCCTTCCAGGAACTTCTGCATGGCGCGGACTTTGGTTTCGAAGTCGTGCTCGCCGATTTTGGGGCGAAAACGGACTTCCTTGACGTGTCCGCCTTTTTGATGTTTCTTGGCCTCTTTGCGCTGTTTTTCCTTTTCGTAACGGTA
>JACQPF010000357.1 GCA_016207625.1 Elusimicrobiota bacterium
ACCGCGAGCGGCGCGACGCCATGATGGATCTTGAGGCCCGCGACCGGTTTGCAAGCGACCTGGAGGCGGGACGCGCCATCGCTTTGGACGCCACGGGACTCTTGACGTTTGAGCCCGGGACGCCCGAGTTCGAGGGAGTGAAGAGCGGATTGGCCTCTCTGCAGGCCGCCCTAGAAAGCGCCGGACCGTCGGAAAGCCCCTTGGCCCTGCTGGCGCGCGACGCGGCCGTCGGCCGCAGCGACCTGATGGCGGGCTTGAAAGCCCATGCGCCGGGCTTGCTGCCTTTCCTGTCCCAAGGCCCGGCGGGCGGGCCCGCCGGGCCCGTTCAATTGGCGCTGGCGGAAGAAAACCAGGCGGCCTTCCGGGGCATGTTCCGGGAAGGGAAAATCGCCGCCGCCGCGGTCCGGTCGGCCCTCTTGGGCGAAAAATCCGAAGGGTCTCTGGACCTCTTCGCCTTAAGCGAGGACGACGTGATCCCTGACGAAGAGTCCGTTCGGAGCGGGATGCTCCAAATCCTATTCATGCGGCCGGGCGGCTTCGTGCGCGTTTCACAGGACGTCGGAGAAGAGCTGGAAAAGATCGCCTTCTTGAAGATCCACGCGTAACCCTATATACTTATTGAAATTATGAAAATCCTTTCTCTTGTGCCTGGTGGAACGGAAACGGTCCGCGCCTTGGGTTTGGCGGACCACCTGATCGCATCGAACGAGTTGGAGACGGGTGTGGATCTCGTCATTGAATCCTCTCCGGCGCCCGTTCGGTCGGCCGTATCGAAAAAGGCGCGTCATCTTTCTTTTTCACCCCGCACGCTGGAGGATATTTTCGAAGCCATCCGGTCCGTGGGGGAAGCCGCCGGTGCGTTGGAAGAGGCGAAAGCCCTGGTGTATCGATTACGCAACCGGGCCATGTCGGTCCAGCGCCAATGGGCCGCCTCGAAGAACAAGCCGCGCGTGTACGTGCTGGAAGGCCTGGACCCCCTCTCTCGCGCGGGACGCTGGATCCCGGAGATGGTGGAGATTGCCGGCGGGGTCGCCCACGCGGAGCCGGACGGCCGCCCCGCGGCGCCGGTGTCCTGGGAGGACGTCGCCCTTTTCGATCCGGACATCCTGATCGTTGCGTCTTCCGGCCGGCACTTGGAGGAAGCCATTCAAGAAATGATGTTCCTTAAAAAGGGCCCCATATGCGATAAGGTCCGCGCCTGCCGGGAAGGAAATGTTTACGTGGTCGACGCGGATTCCTATTTCACGCGGCCCGGCCCCCGGGTGATGGATGGAATCGAGCTCCTCGCCCATCTTTTTTACCCGGAGGCGGCCGGCTGGAGCGGGCCTTCCAACGCCTATAAAAAGATGTTAATATGATTCGAACCTGCCAATCTGTAGTAGAATATGTTTTCATAGAAAGATGACCTGAGGGCAATGTCCGGATGACCGAACCCATATCTGAGGAACAGCAAAAGACCGTCGTTGTGATCGTTGAGGATGACCATTACATCCTCGATTTCATGCAGTTTACCCTCGAGCAGAACGGCTATCACGTCTATCCCGCCGCGGACGGCTTGGAGGGGCTTCAGATGATTCAGAAGCACCTCCCCGTGCTGGTGGTGCTGGACCTCATGCTCCCCAAAATGGACGGTTTCGCCATCCTCAAGAAAATGTCGGAGAGCCCGGAAACGGCGAAGATCCCGGTGGTGGTGGTCAGCGCCTACACGGCCAGCGAGTCCACCCGGCGCATGGTGCAGACCCAGAAAAATGTGCGCGAAGTCTTCACCAAGCCCATCCGCTCCAAAGAATTCGTGGCCAAGTTGAAGGAGATCGTGGACGTTGGCTCCTGAAACCGCCGTACCGCCTCACGCTTCCCCCGTTCCCGCCTCCCCCTCCTGGTTCAAGAAACGCTGGGTGCAGAACGCGCTCCTCGTGGCGGCCACCGCGGCCGTGGCCTACGCGATGGTCTACGTCGACGTCATCGCCCGCGCGCGCGAAGCCTACCGCCAGGGCGATCAATACATGCGCTGGCACCAGGACCCGGAGGAGAAGAAGCGGTCCTTCGAGAAAAAGTTCTTGAAAGAGAAAGACGTCCTCGACAAACGGCTTAAAAAAGGGGAGCTCACCGAGGAAGAGTTCAACCAGGATTTGGAAGTGTTGAGGTTCGACCGGGACCAGGCGGTGAACGAGTCCTCCATCAAGTACGCCTACCAATGGTACAAAGACGCCTACGAGCTCTTCAGCCCGCCGGAGTCCCGCTGGGTGAGGCGGGCGCGTTACCTGGCGCCGGCCGCCAAGGAGCGCTGGCGGGACGAGCTTCGCTCCCGGAACATCCCGTTTGAAGAATACATGCTGGACCTGGAAGCCGGGGAAAACGCTTCCGCGGAAACCGGCGCCACCCTCATCGTGTACTCCACGCGGGGCAGCCGGGAGGCCGAGGACTGCGTCCGCCTCTTGAAGTCCAAAGGGATCGAGGCGCAGGTGTATGACGCCATCGCCCATGGGCGCCTGCCCCAGGAGGGCCTGAAGATCGTCGTCCCCCGGGAGAAGTTCTGGGATGCCCACAACGCCTTGAAAAGCGTCGTGGAGCCGCCGTTGTAGGCCGATCATTTATGCGTTTATTCCTCCGTTCGAAAATTCACAACGCCGTCGTGACGGAAGCCCGTTTGGACTATGTGGGGTCCATCACGATCGACGAAGCGCTGATGGAGAAGGCGGACATCGCCGAATACGAGAAAGTCCTCGTGGTGTCCAACACCAGCGGCCACCGGATTGAAACGTACGTGATCCGCGGCGAGAAAGGCTCGGGCGTGATCTGCGCCAACGGCGCGGCTTCGCACCTGATCCATAAAGGGGACGAGGTCATCATCATGACGTTCGACCTGGCGGACCGAGCGAAGAAGCCCACCATCGTCCTCGTCGACAAAAGCAACAAGTTCGTCAGCTATTACACCGAAAAGGCCGCCGCTTCTTTGAAATGAGCCGCCGGCTCAACCTCCGCAAATCAAAACGTTCTTCTTTCCGGTTCACGAACGCCCTCCAATGGACGTATCCCATCGTCGGGCTCCTGCTCCTGCCTTTACTGGGGGCTTTCGGGCTTTCCACGTGGCGCGCGCTGGGGAGCTTTGCCGGCAAGCTCACGACGCTTTGGCCCATCGGGGCCGGGGCCGCGGCCTATGCGCTGTTCCAAGCGTTTTTCCGGAAACCTCTCGGCCTCTACGTCTTCGGCCATGAGCTCACCCACGCCCTCGCGGCGTTTTTGTCGGGATACAAGGTCAAATCGTTTTCGGTCCGGGCTTCGGGAGGCGAGGTCGTCCTTAGCGACACGAACGTTTTCGTGGCTCTGGCCCCCTATTGTTTTCCGTTATACACGATCCTCGTCGTCTCCGTCTTTTTGGTGGCCCGGCACTACAGCGTGTTCTCCGTCCCTCCGTTTTGGTGCGCGTTTACCGTCGGGTTCACCTTCGCTTTCCACGTGGCTTTGACGGCCCATGCCCTCCGCCAAGCCCAGCCGGACCTCCGACTGGTGGGTTCGTTTTTGTCCCTTGTCCTGATCCTGTTTGGAAACGGCATCGTGCTCCTTTTGATGACGAAAGCGCTTTTCCCCCAGTGGATTTCATTGAAGCAATTCGCGGCGGCCTTCGCCGCCAACGTCCTTTTCGCGTTCGATAAATCGGCCGACGCGGCCATGAAGTTGTTTCAAATCCTCAAATGAAGAACGCGATGATTGTCCTCTGCGCCCTCCTCTATGTTTTCGCCGGGCGGGAGACGGGCCTTTGGGTGATCGGCGCGCTCTTCGCGCTCGTCTCGGCGGGCGAGGCCGTCCGGCTCAGGACCCCGGGCTTGAACGAGAAGCTGGTCTCTCTCTTTCCCGGGATCTATCGTGAGAAAGAAGCCCGCCGGCCCTCGGGGATCGTATGGACGCTGGCCGGCGTTTTCTTAACTTTTTGGCTGGTTCCCTACCCGGACATCGTGCTGACCAGCCTCGGCTATTTGGTCCTCGGAGACAGCGCGGCCCGCCTGGTTGGCCGCAGCCTGGGGCACATCCGCATCGGCTCGAAAAGCCTGGAGGGAAGTTTGGGCTGTTTCCTGGCCTGCTGGTTTGTCGGGAGTATTTTCCTTCAGCCGCCCTTCGGCAGTTTGAGCGTGCTCATCGGCGCCCTGGCCGCCACTCTGTTGGAACTGGCGCCCTTGCCGCTGAACGACAACCTTTGGATCCCGATCTTGACGGGGCTGTTGCTGACTTCCCTGAGGATTTTTTGATCCATGATCAAAACCACGGGCCTGACCAAATGCTTTCAAGACGTGACGGCCGTCGACGGCCTGACCTTGGAAATCCCTCCCGGGGAGATCTTCGGTTTCCTCGGGCCCAACGGGGCGGGCAAAACGACCACCGTCAAGCTGTTGACGGGGCTCCTCCGCCCGACCAGGGGGGAGGCTTGGGTCGGCGGGTTCCATGTGCAAAGGCAGCCCCGGGAAGCGAAGAAAAGCATCGGCTTGGTTCCGGACCAACCCTATGTGTATCCCCACCTCACCGGCAAGGAGTTCCTGCGCTTCATCGGCGACCTCTACGAGGTGGACCTGCCTTACCAAAAGAAAAAAATCCCCGAGCTCCTGGAGATGTTCGAGTTGTCGAAATGGGGCGATGAGCTGGTGGAAAGCTACTCCCACGGCATGCGCCAGAAGCTGGTGCTGGCCGCCGTCCTGCTCCATCGGCCCAGGGTGTTGATCCTGGACGAGCCCATGGTCGGGTTGGACCCCAAGAGCGCCAGGCTCGTCAAAGACATCTTTCAGAATCTGTCGCAAAAAGGCGTGACGATCTTCATGTGCACGCACGTCTTGGAAATCGCCGAGAAGATTTGCCGGCGGATCGGCATCGTTCAAGACGGCCGGCTGGGCTTGATCGGAACGGCGCAGGAGCTCGCCGCCCTGGCCGACTCCCATGGGAACTTGGAAGACACCTTCCTCCAGCTCACCGGCGGCAGCGAATACCGCGAGATGCTGAAATATTTATAGGAGCGATCGACTATTATTAAGGATTTCCATTATGCGCCTCCTGCTTAAAGCGAAGTTTCTTATGTTGAAAAACCGGATCCTCCGCATGAGGTATGTCGACGTGTTTGAGACCTTGGGGTTCGGCGCCCTGGGCTTTGCTTTTTTTCTCCTCCTGTATTGGGGGTTCATCCGCCTCCTTTATGAAGTGAGGTCGGTCCAGTTGATCGGAAGCCTATTGGTTTTAAAGCTCATGGCCATGGCCTTTCTCACCATGTTCTTGATGATCATTTTTTCCAGCACGCTCGCCTCCTTCTCCACGCTCTTTTTCGCCCGGGATTTGTCCATCCTAATGCACAGCCCCCTCTCTTTCCGGGCCATTTTCCTTTTCAAGTCCTTGGAGACATCGGTTTTTTCTTCCTGGATGGTCCTGCTGGCGATGCTTCCGTTCATCGCCGCCTACGGCCAAATTTATGAGCTGGGCGCCCGGTTCTATGGGTTCCTGGCCGTGCTCTCCATCCCGTTCGTCCTCGTGGCCTGCGCGTTGGGCATGGCGCTCAGCCTGACGCTGATGTGCCTTTTCCCTTCCAAGCGCGTGCGGGAGGTGATGCTCCTTTTGGGGATCCTGATCGGCGGCGCGCTTTACGTCCTCATCCGTTGGTTGGGGCCGGAGAAACTGGTGCGGGCCGATTCCTTGGAGGTGGTCATCCAATACATCGCGCTCCTGGAAGCGCCTTTGGCGCCGTATCTGCCCTCCTGGTGGATGGCCTCCGCTGTCACCGCGTTCATGGCGGAGCGCCGGACGGACCTGTTGGGTTACGCGGGGCTTCTCTTCGGAGCGGCTCTCCTCGTGGGCACGCTCCTGGTTATTTTTGCCGAAAAGGCCTATTACAACGGCTGGACGTCCGCCCAGGAATCCATGCGGCGCCGGAAATCCCGGCCCTTGGGACGGGAGTGGCGATGGATCCCCGCTTTTTTCGGCAACCATGTCCGCGCCATGCTTGGGAAAGACGCTATCGTCTTCGTCCGCGACGTGAACCAGTGGTCCCAGTTCCTCCTGCTCTTCGCCCTGGTGGCGGTCTATCTCATCAGCATTCAGAAATTGCCCTTGGACACGCCTTACCTAAAAGGGCTGATTTCTTTTCTGAACATCGGGATGGTGGGGTTCGTCTTGGCGTCGGTGGCGCTCCGGTTTGTTTATCCGGCCGTCAGCCTGGAGGGAAAGTCCTGGTGGGCGCTGCGGGCGGCCCCCTTAAGCCTGTGGACGATCCTTTGGGGGAAGTTCCTCTCAGGTTTTCTCCCGCTGGCCGTCATGGGGGGGGTGCTGGTTTTGGTTTCGAACCGATTCCTCCAGGTGGACCCCTTCGTGGTTTGGCTGTCCACGGCGACCATCGTCGTGATGGCTTTTTCCCTGTGCGGGATGGGGGTGGGATTCGGGGCGCTTTTCCCGCGTTTCCATGTGGAGAACATCGCCCAAATCGAGACTTCCCCGGGGGGCGTCCTCTACATGGTGTGCGCTCTTTTCTATGTGGCTCTCACCCTGGCCATCGAGTCCGTCTTCATGAGGATGCATTACTGGTCCCTGGTCCGGCCGGGATACGAGCCGCAAATTCAATGGTTCCTCGCGGCGGTGGCGTCCTTGCTCTTGCTCAACCTCCTGACGTTCGGCCTGCCTTTCATCCTCGGGAAACAGAGATTGGACCGAACG
The DNA here is from genome assembly GCA_016207625.1 of Elusimicrobiota bacterium. GTDB lineage: Bacteria > Elusimicrobiota > Elusimicrobia > FEN-1173 > FEN-1173 > JACQPF01. Next base: position 6,682 of record JACQPF010000357.1, read on the forward strand.
GATCTTTGATTGCGCCTTCAAAAAACATAAAATCCTTTTCACGAAAGGCCGTTCATGCCGACCATTGAGGAAATCCTAAAAGCCATGTCCACCGTTCAGGAGCCCGAATTGGGACGGGACCTCGTCGTCCTCAACATGGTCAAAGACATCGAGGCCGACGGGAGCCGGGTGTCCCTGAAAATTGAGCTCACCACGCCGGCCTGCCCGATGAAAGAGAAGATGTTGGCCGAAGCCGAGGCGGCTTTGAAACGCTTGCCCGGCGTGTCGGAAACGAAGGTGGAATTCACCCACCGCGTTCTAGGCCAGAAACCTGTGCCCGAAAAGGGGTCCCTCCCCGGAGTGAAGAATATCTTGGCGGTCTATGCCTGCAAAGGGGGCGTGGGCAAAAGCACCGTGGCCGCCAACTTGGCCGCGTCCCTGGCGTTGGACGGATGTTCCGTCGGACTCTTCGACGCTGACATCCACGGTCCCAACATCCCGCTCATGATGGGCGTGAACGGCCGGCCCGAGGGCGTGGACGGCAAGCTCATTCCCCTGAAAGCCCACGGCGTGAAAATCATGTCCTGGGGCTTTGTGGCCGACGAGGGGGCTCCCCTGATTTGGCGCGGCCCCATGGTGCACGGCGCCGTGAAAAAGCTTTTGCAGGACACGCAATGGGGGGAACTGGATTATTTGGTGGTGGACCTGCCTCCCGGAACGGGCGATGCGCCTTTGACGCTGATCCAAATCGTGCCTTTGGCCGGCGTGGTGGTGGTCACCACTCCACAGGACGTGGCTCTCCTGGACGGGGCCAGGGGCATCCAGATGTTCCGGAAATTCAAGGTGCCGGTTTTGGGGTTGGTGGAGAACATGTCCGGTTTCACCTGTCCTCATTGTCAAAAAGAAACGCAGATTTTTTCAAAGGGCGGCGGCGAGAAAGAGGCCTCCCGGCTCAAGATTCCCTTCATCGGCGCCCTTCCTCTCGACCCCGACATCGTGAAGGCCGGCGACACCGGTGTTCCCATCGTGATCGGCCAGCCCAAAACCTCCCAGGCCAAGGCCATCCGCTGGATGGCGCAAATCGTCGCGGGCCAAATCAGCGTCGCCAACATGGCCGCGGAATAAGCCCTAAACACGAATCGTCCAGCATACTTTCGTTTTTGGCCTTGACAATGGCCCGTTCCGGGCTTATATAAGAGTAGATTCTTAGTTAACCCTTTACGCAGAGCTCCAAGGGTAGCGGCGACCCGGAGGGTCGAAAGCTCCGCTAACAATTATATGAGCCACAATCGATTACGCATCTATGGGATGGTTCTTGCGGCTGGGCTGTGTTCTTTCATCGGTGGCTTTCTTTTTGCCGACGAACCGGTCCAGAGGCCCACGCGCGAAGAGATCCGCCGGCAACTCCGTCCTCCCCGTCTTGCCGGCCGCGGCGCCCAAGCCGCCGACTCCGACGCCTTCCAGGTTCAATACACGCTCTCCAAAGAAGCGAAACTCTCGGTGACCTTGCTGGATATCCGCCGCATGCCCATCCGCACGTTCCAAGTGCCGGCGGGCAGCCCTGGCACGGCCGCGGGGGAAAATCGGCTGACGATTTGGGACGGGAAAGACGCCCAGGGAAACGACGCGCCCCCGGGCGAGTATTGGGCCGCCCTTTCCATCCAAGACGCGGACGGCGCGCTTGAGAACAAGCGTTTCCGGCTGGTGAAGCCATGACTCGGAATTCTCTCGTCCGGCTATTTCTCGCGCTGGCGCTCCTGGCGCCTGGAGTTCTGTGGGCGGACGGCGTGCAGGTTTCCGACCGCTCCAGCCTGGATTCCGGCGCGCGGTTGAAGCACGCCTACGCCATGGCCCTGGACGAGACGGAGGAGTGGTTGTACGTCAGCGGGTATGACAGCCACAACATCCTGGGCTGGGACCTCGGTAAGCGGAACACCTTCGCGGCGGCCACGGGATTCCGCTATCCCTTCTTCTTGAAATACCATCCCGTCCGCAAGCGCCTCTTCGCCCTCGCTTATAACGAGAATGGGGACGCTCTGCTCATCATCTTCGACAAGAATTTGAAGGAGCTTCGGCGCGTTCCATTGGGGGCGCCCGCCTATTCGCTGGCCCTTTCGAAGGATGGGCTCACCGCCTACGTCGGCGTCTTGGGGGCCCTCCTGGCCGTGAACACGGAGGACGGCGCGAAAACGACGCTGGGCGCGTTGGGCTCCTATTATTTCCCGTTTTCCGTCGTGAACGATGACGACAGGAACCGCGTGCTGGTGGTGGGGATGGGCTGGTTCGACGCGGCGGGGGCCTGGGTCCTCCGCAGCGCCGTGCTCTCCTTCGATTTGGCCCGGAACGAGTTCACGGGAGCGCCGCTGGTCTTGGGCGACAAGCTGTTCTCCATGGACGCCGTCCTTGACCGCGACGAGCTCTACATCGCCAACACCGACGACAACAGCGTCTCCATCGTGGACGCGGCCCGGATGGAGGTCGCGGGGAAGATCACGGGCGTGTCCTGTCCGCAGAAGCTCGTCCTGCATCCCGGCCGGAAATGGCTGTACGTCATCGACAACTACTTGGACCGTTTCCACGTGATCGACCGCGTGCATCGAACGCTGACGAAGACGCTGTACCCCGGCGACGACCCCTCGGGGCTGGTGTGCAGCTCGAAAGGCCGCTGCTACACCGCCAACTATTGGTCCGACGACATCACCGTGGTGGACATCGACGCCGAGGAGATCGAGGACCGGATTTCCCTGGCCGGCGTTTCCCCCCAGAACTTGTTCTATGACCCGAAGGCCAAGCGCATTTATTTCACGAACGGCACCACCAACGGCATCTACGTCATGGACGCGGAGCGCGGCGCCATCGTGGATAAGCTCGTGATGCCCGACGGCGCCCACGGCGGACCCCTGACGGTGGACCCGGAACGCAAACGGATCTTCATGGTGGACGATGGGCGCGGCGGCGTGGGCGTCTACCCGACGGACAGCTCGGAAACGTCCTTCCAGGCCAGCCACGCGGAGCTGAAGTTCATCACGCTTTCCGGAGCGCATCCCTCCGCCATCGCGGAGGACGGCCAAAACCGCCTGCTCGTTCCTTTCGTGAAAGGGGACAGGCTGGCTCTGGCCCTGTTCGACAAAAAGAAGGAAGAGCTGGAGCGGGAAATCGATTTGGGGCCGGGCCTTCAGACGGGAGGCGTGGCGGTGAGCGCGAAGAAGAACCGGGCTTACGTCGCGGACTACTCGGGCGCGCGGCTCGTCTCCGTGGACTTGAAGAAGAACGAAGTCACGGGCGGCGTGAGCGTGGAGCGGAAACCCACGGCCCTGGCGATCCATCCCGTCACCGGTTACGTCTATGTCTGTAACCCTGGGTCCAAATCCATCGCGGTGGTGGCCGACGAACCCCTGGAGACCTTGGGCTTCATCGACGTCGGAAACGCGCCGGCTTCCATCGCCTTCGGCCCCGCCAAGGCGCGGATCTACGTGATCAACGAAGACGGCACGATCACCATCGTGAACGAGCTCAACCATCAGGTGGTGGAGACCCTTCCGGTGGCCGACAGCGCCCAAGCCGTCGTCGTGGATGAGGAAACGGAAGACCTCTTCGTCGCCAGTCCCGCGGGGGGCCAGGTCGTGACGGTGAGGGACGGTTACCGCCTTTCCGCCAAGCTGAACAACGGCCTGAAACGGGTGGACCCGTCTTTCCGCTTCCAGAACGTGTACGCCTACCCGAACCCGGCCCGAAAGACGAACCCGTCCGTGAGGGTGGAAGTGGGCGTGGCCGACTCCGTGCAGATCTCCATTTACGACGTGTCCGGGCGGCTCGTGCACGAAGCCGTTGTCACGGACGCCCCCGCGGAAGCCGAGGGCCGGTACGTGTATGAATATGTTTGGGATGCGGCGGACGCGCCTTCCGGCATCTATCTCGTGTCGGTGCGGGCGTTGAAAGCGGGAGAAAAAGACATCCTGAAAACGCTGAAGCTGGCGGTCCTCAAATGAAAACGTTCCGCGCGGTCTTATGGGTCTTGGGGGCATCGTTGTGGTTCGGGTTTCCTTCAGCCGCGGAAGCCGCTTCTGGGGCCCCATTTTTAAAGATCGGCGTCGGAGCGCGCGCCTCGGGGATGGGCTCGGCGCACACGGCCGCCGCGGAGGACGTCAGCGCGATCCACTGGAACCCGGCGGGGCTTTCGGAAGTGGACGGCCTGCAAGTTTCCGCCATGCACGCCGATTGGCTTGCGGGCATGCGCTATGATTCCATCGGCCTGGCCCTCCCCTCGGGCCTCGGGGCCATCGGCGTCGGGGTGGTCTACCTCTCGCAGGAAGATTTGGAGCGGCGCGACACCGCCGGGTCCCGCCAGGGCGGTTTTGGCGCCTCGGACGCGGCGGCCACGCTTTCTTTCGCGCGGGCCCTGTCCCCGCGGACCGGCGTGGGGATGAGCGCCAAATACATCCGGCAAAGCATTGACGACGAAATGGCGGAGGGCGTGGCGTTTGACGCGGGCCTTCAAGTCCGGCCCTCGCGCGCCCTGGCTTTCGGCGCGGCCGTGCGGAACGTAGGGCCCCGTCTCCGCTTCTTATCGGAGGGACAGCGGCTTCCTCTGAACGTTTCCGGCGGCGCGAGCGTTTCGCCTTTCCAGGGGATGACCTTCTCCATGGATTTTCAGCGGGACGTATACGAGGACAAAACGTCCGTCAATGCGGGCATGGAGTTTTGGGCGCTGGGGACCCTGGCCTTGCGCGCGGGTTATCAGGCCCCGCTGAATGGACCCGCCTCTCTCAACAGACCGGGGGCCGGGTTCAACGGCCTCGGAATGGGGTTGGGTGTGAAGTTGTCCCGCTATCTCATCGATTACGCCTTGGTCCCTTATGACGACCTCGGCGCCACGCACCGCTTTTCTCTTACCGCGCGTTTTTAAAAATAGTATAATTTCCAAACATTTCTGAACCACCGCTTCAAAGC
>JACQPF010000358.1 GCA_016207625.1 Elusimicrobiota bacterium
AAGGACAGCAGGCCTTTCGGAGGACGAGGGCTGATCTCCTCATTCAGCGCAGCTCTCCAGGCGGCGGTCACCTCACGGAATTGTCCAGGCGCCAGGCTGACCGTGGCCATTTCCGCTTCGATCTCCGATTCCGTGGCGTCGGGCCCCATCTCTTCCGTCCACGGGAAATACCCGTACATCTCCGAGAAGGACCACGTGTTTCCGAACTTGGTATAGGTGTTGTTGTTGACCGGCATCACATAGACCCGCCGCGGCGTGAAGATGACGCTGTGGGCAATGTTCAGCTTCTGCAGGAAACGCACATAGGAATCCGCGACGAAAGCCAAATCGGCATGGTTCCATGACTCAAACACGAGGCCCTGCGCGGGATAGCCTGACAACTCCCGGACGGAAACGCTTCCCGCGTTGAAGAAGAGCCTTGTCTGCGCGCGCTCCAGCGGCGAGCCGGCCTCAGGCGCCGTGAACCCATGCAGATGCATGTGGTTGATGGAGGCCCCGGCCGCCAGACTGTTGTAGCCGAAACGCAGACGGCCCGACGTGTCGTTCATCAGCAACTTCGCCGCCAATTCGATGTCCCGTCGGAGGAGTCGCTGCGGCCGCCCTTCCATTCTCTGCGGAAGCAATAAGTAATGATCCCTGGCGTAGGGCCATTTCTGGCCGATGAGGGCGACGGATTGTCCCTCCAGCTCACCCTCCCAGAAAAGCTTCTCCGGGGCCGTCATGAAATGAAAGGCTTTGGGATCGAATTGTTTGGTGACCAATTTGAAAGACGCACGTTCCGTCGGTTTGGCCATCCGCCGCCAAGGGGTGCGCAATATGGAGAAGCGGCCGGCTTCCGTGACCCGGATGCCCCTCTCGAAGAACCCGTGAATCGGCCCGCTGTCGGGAGCGGGCGTACGGGCCAGGCCTTCCTCCAGGATTTGCTCGAGCCGTGAGGCCGGCGGAGGCGTTTCGCTTTCTTTTTGGAGCTTCGCCAGACCGTCCGTGGCCGGCCGGCCCTGGATGACGTTGTCCAGGTATCGGCCGAGGTATCCTTCGGGGTCCAAGCTCTTCCAGTCGTTGAACACGCGGATGGCCAGGAGATAGATGTTCCCCATGCCCGCCCGTCTCGATTGGGGCCGGTGCAGGGCCGATTCCGCGTCGACCACATAGGCTTTCAACGGCCCGCCGTTGATGCGGCCGATCATGATGTTGCCGACGGTCCATTCATGGATCTGGATTTGGTTCCGGATCAACGCCTCGAGCAGTTCGATCACGAGCCGGATTTCCGATTCATCGAGGGACCGGGGTCCTTCCGTCCGGAAGCGCCGGGAGGCGAGGATCTCTTCCAAGGACTTCCCTTCGATCTTTTCGACGAGGAGATAGGCGTGCCCGTTCGTTTCCCCTTGCGACAAGGGGGCGGGCCCCAGGCCGAGTTCGGCGAGCCATCGGAACTTTTCAAATTCGGCTTCTTGGCCTCCCAGGCCGAGCGTCTTGCGAACGCGAACCACCCAAGGGCCGGCCGGGTGCGGGAACAGGTCGTTCGTCTGCCCGCCGCCGATCCGGTCCACTTCCTGGCCTCCCACGAACAGACGGCTGGTGCGCCCGAAACGGCCCACATAATGAATTCTCATTCTCAACGCTTCCGCCAGCAGGGATGGATCCGCGCCATCGGTTTTCGGCCCAATGACGAGGCGGTTCCCTTCCCGGCGAACCGCGATTCCAAAGGCTTCCTGAGACCCGTTCCGGTTCAGCTCCGTCCGCACATCGTCTATATAGAGGACGTCCAGCAGAGCGGCCACGGCCCGGTGGAACGCCGAAAACGGCGCTTCCCTGTCCGCGGCGGACCAGGCCAGGTAATCCGGATCGGTGTCGATGACGATCTCTTCCGGCAGCTTTCCCTCGGCCTCCATGGCCTGAGCGGCCTGGTGCACGAAACGGACGAGCTTGATGAAATCCCGGTAGGACTTTTCCCCGACGAACTGGAAGAGCGGGAAGACATGGACCCGCGCCCGGCGGTTCCAGAAACGGAAGAACGAGGCCCGCTCCATCGTGGGAACGAACTCGTCGATGAGGCGGTCCATCTCGGCCTGGCCCTTCCGGCCATGGTCCTTGAATACCGTCGGGCTCAGCAGCCACCGGAACCGCTGCCGGTAGAAGTCGCCGCGCATTTCGAACCCGGCCAGCTTCTCCCGCAGACTCAGGAAACGATCCAACGCCTCGGCGCTGAGAATGTTGCCCGAGACCTTTCCGAAGGAATCAAAGGCCGTGATCAGGAGGGCCAGGTTCAACTCCTCCGGGGTGAGGTCCAACAGGTCCATCGGCAGGCCGTCCACGCCCATGTCCGCGAAATCCCCGTGGCGCTCGATGATGTCGGCCACGGTGTCGATGAATTCCGCGTCATGGCCCCGCGCGGCCAAGAGGGCCCGGGCGTCCTCGGCGCCGCGAACGTTGTGTGTCCAGACGCGGCCGCTCCGGTTCCCGATGTCATGAAGGAGCGTGGCGGTGCGCAGCATTTCTTTTTTGGCCGGGGGCAGGGCGTCGTAGAGTGACCACAACCGGTTCAGCAGCGCCTCATACTCCACAAAATCGGCCTTTTGCCGATGGCTTTCGGGCAAGGCGGAATAGATGGTCTCGAAGTCTCTCCGGACAAACGCGTCGTGCATTCCCATCACTTGCCGGACATGCCGTTGCTTTTCCAGTGAGAGCTCATACAGCTCCGGATATTCCGACAACTCGTCTTTGACCCAGGGGAGCCGCCCCTGCGCCACGGCCGGCACGAGGACTTGGTTGTAGATGAGGTGGACGGCGGAGGCGGTGGCCAGTCCGATCAGGCTCCCCGCCACGGGCGACAGTGCAGCGCCGAACCCGAACACAACGCCCATCACCAGCCCCAGAGCGAAGAGAGCTCCCCGTTCTTTGACATGGCGGAAGGGATTCCATCCCAAGCGCGTCGGGCGGCCGTCGGTTTCATAGTAAACGCTGGGATGCATGGCGAAAACGGCCGCGCTGAGCAGGCCGGTTCCGGCCAGGAGCCAATTCACGTCCCAGCCCAGCCAGGCGTGCAGGGCCCAGGTCACGGCGCCCATCAATAGTCCTTGGAAGATCAAAACGGTTTCCGCCGTCGCCAGGGATTTGGGATATTTCTTCACCCATTCCTGGGGCCAAAACGGCAGGAGGCCCAGGGGCAGACCTTTCTTAACGGTCTCCCGGCGGGTCACGTCCGCCGCAAAGGTGTGCAAGGGCGCGGCCAAATACAAGATCGCCCGGGAGTGGCTGTCAAAGGCGCTTCGGCCTCCCTGCCAAGGCAAACGACCGGAAGCGCGCAACAAGTCGCCCGTGTCGGCCTCGGAGAGCCAGTCCCGTCCGTCGTTCTTTAAGAGCCAGTCTCTGACCTCTGTGTTGTCCCGCGGGGCCCACTTTTCCACCGCCGCGCCGGGAAGGAGAGAGAGCGCCATGCGGTAGACGCCCATGTCCTTCACGCCGGCGAAAGACAAAAGGAAAAGGTCGCCGAGAAGCGCCTTTCCGACGTTGGTCATCGGGTAAAAACCGGTGATGGCTTTGAGCCAGGAAATCGCGTCGTAGGTCGGCTCGGTCAAGCCCTGGGTCCTCTCCCGCAGTTCCCTGAGAGCTCGCACCAGTTGCTCGCATTCGTCCAAACCCAGCTTCCGGAGAGAAACTTCCAGGCTGGCGGACACAAAACGCCCGGCAAATCCGGCCTCCTCCAGCCGGAGGTTCTTGACTTCGGCGAGAAGGTCCGTCAAAGGCCCCGTCTGCGGCAGGGGCGCGCGATCCGGGATGGAGTTCGGGAGAAGCCTTTCAATCAAAAGGGTTCGCGGATCATCGATCACGCCAGCGGAAGCCGCCGTTTTGTCCGCGCGGAGCTTCATGAGCCGGAGGCGGAGCTCGTCCAGGGGATAGAGCGTGTCAAAAGACCCGTGCAGCGCCAGGAGCCTCTCCCAACGCGCTTTCAACGTCGAGAATTCTCCCAGGGTCCAGACGGGAAGCTTCCTCCCTTTCTTCTCCGCTTCCCGGTACTGATTTTCCAGCCGATCCACGGCCGGTTTGGTCTCCAGCATCATCTGGGCCAACAGCGCGCGGATCGCCTCGGCGGCGGAGGTTTCATCGTCCCGGCCTTCCGCCGGGCCGTCCCGCAGGGCAGCCGCGGCGGCCGCGATGTAATTTTTCCCGGCGGCGATATGGGACAGCTCAAACGCGTAGGCCCTCTGGGCCTCTTGTCGCGCCGGGTCCATCGGATACCGTTTTTGGAAAAGAAGGCGCGTCAGCTCGACGTCGACTTTGGTACGCTCCTCTTCGCTTAAGTTGGGGAAAGCCTCGTGGCCGAGCTCGTGGAGCAAGCCGACCATTAAAATGGTTTCAAAAGTGGACCGGCTGATCAGGCCCATTTCGTGGGCGTCAAACAGGGCGCGGTTGACGCCGATGAAACCGTCTTTGGTGTGGTTTTCCATCAAGTTCGGAGAACGTTCGAGGAGGGCGAGGGAAAGCGGCTTGCTCTGAAGTCTTTGCAAAAGGATTTGCCGAAGGCGGGGCCCGTTGGCGGCCGGCAGGTTCCCCAGAGCGTCCAATGCCTGATGGAGCAGCGCCCCGAGCTCGCCGCCGGAAAGGAGGGCGCGATCCGGCCTTTGGAATTGTGGATCCAGACGGAGGACAAGTCCGTCGGCCTCGGCGGAGTGAGGGCTTTTTTGCAATTCCTGCGCCGTCTTTTCGACGCGGTGTTTCGTCTTTAACTCGATGCCTTTCCAAACGGTTTCGCTCGAGTCCTTCGCCCGCCAGGCGCCTTTCCGCAGGGCGGAGGGGAAATGCTCGATGTCATCGTCCTGGTTCAAGAACAGCCCGGGGAACAACCCCAGGGTCAAATACCGGGTCCCGTTTTCTTTGAACTTGGCGAACAGCACGCCGACCAAAAGAGCCAAATAGGCATAGATGCTCAGCGTGCTCGTGGGAACATGCCCGAGAACGACGAAGACCACCGCCGCCGTCATGAGAGGCCCCAGTGCGCTGGAGATGTTGGAGTAAGCGGACGGCGTGAGCTTGCGCAAAGAGTACCAGTTCAGGGCCATGGCCACGAAGACCGCAAGGCCGTTAAACCAAAGCAGAGGCGCCGTCAACAGGGTCCCGAGCTGCCCGGCATGGAAGGCCGGGAGGGGGGACCGGTTCAACCAATCGAAGATGTCTCTGAGAGGGGTGAAAAGGATCACGAGGAAAATCAGTACGTTGAAAACGCTCCGCAGGAGCTGGAACACGGCGGGATGCACCTCGGTGGAGATCGGTTTCTTGATCAAGGTGCCGACGGCGTTGACCGCCATGGAAACGAACGCGAAGACGACGCCCGTCATCACCAGGCCTTTGAGCGGGTCCCCGTTGGAGAACACCAGGAGGGTCGACCCCAAGATCAAAAGAAGCATGCCAATAATGTTCGTCCCCGACACTTCCACCTTGAAGAGCTTGGCCTTTTCGTTGTTCCTCCGGCTGAGGAAGAACGAAATGAAGGCGGACAGGGCAAACACCACGGACGGCCGGGCCACTTCCGCCAGGCTGGCGGTGGAGGGGGAAATGATCTTCAGCGCCAAATAATACAGCGGCGTCCCGATCAGTGTGTCCAGGGCGGCAATGAGGAGAACGGGGCCGAGATAGGCCCTTGACGTCAACGCCCGGCGGACCTGCCCGGCAAGCTCTTCGGTCTTGTTTTGGGAAAAAACGATCAGGGTGCTCAAGCCGCCGAAAGTCAACAGCACGATGCTCGTCGCAAATTGGATGGTGAGGAAACCGAAATTGCCCAGGAATTTTTTCGCCACGATGTAGGACATGGCCGTCACCGTGGCCGACGTCGCGATCTGGACCCACACGACCGCCTTTTGGAAACGCGTGGAGGCCTTCGATTTCTGGTACAGGGCCGCACCCTGACGGGCGGCCCCCAGGATCGGTCCGCGGAGATCGTCCGTCCAGACGATGATTACGGCCGCCACGGCCGCGCCGAACACGATCATCGGGAAGGAGGCCTCGGCCGCGGCCAAGGCGAAGCCCGCGCCCAGGGCCACCACCGCGCGGAAGGGATGCTTCGCCGCGATCTCCCACAGCGTCTGGAGCCCAAGGAAGTTGGCGGTGTATCCTCCGCCGGAAGGCCGTCGGCCTTTCGGCAAGGACTCCCGCTTCTTCTCGTATTCGGACCAGCCGCCGTCTATGGCCGCTTTGAGTTTCTGATCGAAATTGAAGTGGTCCAAGATCCCCCGGCAGAACGTTTTATACGAGGCTTGATATTTCCCGGGGTTCATCATCAACTCGGCGAGAGACTCGGTGTTCCAGAGACGGGCCACGACGTTCCTGATCAGTTCCCGTTCGGGCGAATCCGGGAGGTAATCCGCCACCCGCATCCCCAGGGCCGAGGTGTCCTGGTAGATCCGGGAGAGCCAGACGAAGGTCCTGCCTCCGGGCGATTTGGCGCTGAGGTGAACCGCGTTGTTCAAGTTCTCCACGCCAGTGACGCAGAGGGGAAGACCGTCGGCGAGGAGGAAAAAACGTGTGTAATCGGCTTTGGGGATATGCCGGAGACAAACCACTCGCAAAGGGCTTTGGCTCTGATGCAGTGGCTTAGTTTCGCTTCCGTCGTATTCAAAAAGCTGAAAATCCATCGACCCGGCCGACGACAACAACTTTTCCCGGACAAATTGGTCGGCGAATATGAAAATCGTCTTGGGCCGTTGGGCGAACTCCGCGCTTCGGCCGCGGGCCGCGTTCAGCGCTTTGAAATAGTGCTCCACTGTGGTCTTCTCGTGGGTGTAAATCAGCCCCCAGTCGCTGTGGGCCATGGCCTGCGCATCGGGTTCGGGCAGCCTGAGTGAACTCAACAAGGCCTCCCGGGCCGCCTGCTTGCCTTTCTCATCCAGCCGCTGGAACCAGCCCAGGAGCGCTTCGAAGTCCCGATCCAAGGGCAGGATGCCCACATCCTCCGGGTCCAAGCCGCAGGTCAGGTGTTTCTTGACGGTGGTTCCACCGAGATAGGTGGGTCGCCCCGGAAGACCTATGCCGAACTCGTGGAGGTAGAGAAGGACCCCCGCCGTTTCCCCGCCTTGACGGTACCGTCCTGCGCTCAAATCGCCGTCGTCCGTGTAGGGGGCGTACAGGATGGCTACGTCTTCGGGCCCGATCAGTTCCTCTTCTTCAACTCGGACCCGTTGCAGCTCGCTCCGGTAATTCACGGTCCCATCCCAGCGGCCTCCGAGATCGATGATTTCTACACCTTCGACCTCTTGGACCTCACGGGTCGGGTCAATCGCGGGGTTCAAGATCGTCATCCGTTCCAGGTCCTCGTGGGTGTGCAGGATGATCCGGACTTTCTTGGAGGGATAGTAATCTTTTAGCCGTCCCATGTTGAGCACGTAGGCCAGGTCCCCAAGCCCGTCCTTAAAGGATTGGTGCAGGATGATGTTGATGGACCGGAAGGACGGCAATGCGCTGGTCGCGAGGGCCTGCTGAAGGGACTGGATCCGCTTTTCCGTCTCCTCATCGGCCGCCTCGGCTCGGCCGGCGTCTTCCGCGGGGCCGAAATCTTCCGTGGTCGGCTTCTTTTCGGCGCCGCCCAGGACGCGCTTCACGGCGAAGGCGATGAGGGGCTTGATGGAAACCACCTGGGAAGCCGGAATGTCCGCCGGGAGGGGAACGGACTCGCTGGCGATCACGAGGCGCGGGGGCATCCGCCGCTTTTGATGGTCGACCCGGTCCGCCGCCGGCCGTTCGGAGGTCTTCTGCTCCTCGGCGCTCAACCCGGCATCGAAAGGCTCCAGGCCCCGGTTGAACTTCCCGTGCACGACGCCGGCCGCCACGCGCCTCCAGGAAAGGCCCAGTTCCTCCACCAGCACGTAGGTGGCGCTTAAGAGCGTGGAGCCCTGGGCCGTCTCATCGTCCAGGACAAAGGCCCAGGCCTTCGACAAATCCACACCCCCCGGCAGCGCGAGCGGCTTTACCTGCACGGTCTCGCCGGGCCTTTCCTCCACAAGGAGAGGGCCCGACATCTTCACTTCGGTGGCGCTGATCCGGGTTTTGTCGAGATAGGCCGCGAACACGGCGACCTCGACGCCGAATTCTTTTTTGATCAGGTTTTGCAGAACATCCATGGCTTCCGTGATGTAGGGGTAGGAACCGTCGTCCGGAGACACAAGGACCAGGGGGCGCTGGCGGAAATGCTGCTCAATGACGGGTCCGAGCATCTTCTTCTGCTCTTGAGAAAGGTCATTGGGTTCCAGCCCCGTCATTTCCGTCACGGCGGCGTAGAACAGGTGCAGGGCCAGCGGCACGAACCCGTTCAGGTTGAAGAGCTCTTCCTCCTTCAGCCGGGTGGGGCCGCCCTGGACGCCGTAGTGCACGTTGATGGCGAAGTGGCGGTCGGTGAGCCGGTTCAGGAGGCGCAGGAAGGTCAGGGCGCTGACGGTTTCGCCCGGTTTGAATTCCTTGTCCTGCCGGCTGTAGCCTTCGTAGGTGTTGATGAGGGAGATGCTGTTCACGCCCCGTTCGCGCAGGGCCGCGAGGGTCAAAAGCAGCTTCACGATGTTTTCGCCGCCCAGGGTGGAATGGATGAGGGTGACGTTGTGGCCCTGCAGGTTCCCGGGCAGATCCACCGCCCAGGAACGCGACGGATCCATGGAAACTTTCACCAGCTCGGATTTGGCGTGGATTTTTTCCGCGGCGCGTTTGGATGATTCCTCAAGCTGGGGGTTCATGTAGAGCACCCGGTCGATCCACAGGCCCTGGGTTTTCTTTTC
>JACQPF010000355.1 GCA_016207625.1 Elusimicrobiota bacterium
AGGTGAACGCGCCGCCGCAAGTTGGGTGCCATGGCCGTTGATCCCCGTTTTTTGCGCGGGCCTCGGGATTTTTTCCGTTTACGCGGGATCCGCTTGGGGGCCCCGGATCACGGACGCGTTTTCGGGGATTTCTCCCCGGCTGGCTTCAGCGTTCTCTCCGGCCACATGGACCATCCTTTTCGTCACGACGCTGAGCCTCGCCGTTTCCTTAACGAGGCGATTCTCCGTCCAATCGGACCGCACGGAGCGTTGGGGCACCGCGCTCCTTTTCCTTTTGCTGGCATCCATGGGGGCACGGGCGCGGTTGACGGCGATCGTGAGCGCGCCGCTTTTCCTGGCGTTCGGTTTGCTTCTTATGGTGATCCATGGGGCCATACTTTTCGCGGGCGGCCGGGTCTTGCGCGCTCCGCTTTTTCTCTTGGCGACGGCGAGCCAGGCGTGCGTGGGAGGGCCGGTCTCCGCCCCGCTCGTCGCGGCGGTCTACCGGCCGGCTCTTTCCGCGGTGGGATTATTGTTGGCCATCTTGGGCAATGTCTTGGGGACCTACCTGGGTTTGTTGAACGCACGTCTTTGTGAATGGATCGGGACATTTTGAAAGAAAGGTTCGTGAATATGCAAAAGATGCGAAAACGGCTGATTGTTTTTAAGGTCGGCGTGATGGCGGGGATTTGTCTGTCGGCTTCCGTCCTTTGGGCGGACCCTATGGAGGTCCCGCAGGACTTGTCCCTCGACGAATCCCTTTCCGTCTTTTCGGCCACGGCTCCCGTCGTCCTTTCCACGGAGCCGGTGCAAGTTTCCACGGTCCCGGTGGTCGTTTCTACGGAAACACCCGCGGGCATTTTCCCGCTGAAAATCGTGCATCCGCCCGAGGGAGCGACGTTGCCTTATTTGCGGACCTCTTTCGCTTATGGTTCAGCCGATCCCCGCGGAACCCTCTCGATCAATGGAAAGGCCGTGCCGATTCATCCGGGCGGAGGGTTCCTGGCGATGGTGAGCTTTACGACGGGCACGTTCGTCATCCAGGCGGAATTGCGCGTGGGCACCGCCACGCACACCGCCTCAAGGAAGATCTTCGTCTCGGGGCCTCCCGTGGCTTCCCCCGTCGTCCCGCTGACGATCGAAACTCTTCGGCCGGAAGGGGACATGGAACTGCGCCCCGGGGATCCCATCTCGATTTTTTGCAAAGGGAGCCCGGGCATGGAGGCGTTTTTCCAGATCGAGGGCGTGCATGGGAAATTCCCCTTGCTGGAGAACTCCAAAGACGCTCCCGTGCGCGGGATCTATCGCGGGACGTATATCCTCCAGCCGGAAGATAAAATAAAAAACGCCCAGGTTCGGGTAACGCTTGTGGACCGCGAGCGGGGGGAGAAGGCGGGCAAGGGAACCCGGGGGCGCGTTTCCCGCATGGACGAGGAAATTCCGCGGATGGTCGAGGTGACCGGCGAAAACGCGGTGGTCCGCGCGGGTCCCGCCTACGCGGCGGGGGACAAAGCGGGATACCTGTTTTTTCCGCCGGTCGGCACGCGCCTGCAGGTGGTCGGCCGGCAAGGAGAGGAGCTCAAAGTGCGGCTCTCGCAAACGCGGAACGCATGGATCACTCAATCCGATGTCCGCGTCCTTCCGAAAGGGACGCACTTGGCTTCAACGACGGCGGGAAGCCTCGCGGCCGTTTCCCGGGAGAACAGCACTCTGATCCGTGTGCCGTTGGGGCAGAAGATCCCGTTTGAAGTGCGCCCCGCGGATGACCGGCGGAGCGTCGACGTGTCGTTTTTCGGCGCGGTGTCGAACTCCGATTGGATCCACTACGATTCGTCGGCGACGGCGGTCGCGCAAGTGCGCTGGTTCCAGGACGATTCCGATACGTACCGCGTGCGGGTCGTCGCTCCGTCCGGGACCTGGTGGGGCTACGACGCCCGCTATGAGGGCGCCACCTTCGTCTTGGAGTTGCGAAGCCCGCCCGTCCTGAAATCCACGTCTCCCTTGGAGGGGTTGACGGTGGCCGTGGATGCGGGCCATTCCTCGGACAAGGGATCCGTCGGACCGACGGGCCTCCTCGAGAAGGACGCCAACCTGGCCATCGCGCTGGTCCTGCAGAAGAAGCTTCTGGCGGAGAAGGCCCGCGTCGTCATGATCCGCAAAGGGAACGAGCACGTCAGCCTTTACGATCGTCCCAAAATGGCTTGGCAGGCCCGGGCCGATGTCTTGATCAGCGTGCACAACAACGCCCTGCCGGAGGGCGCCAACCCCTTTGAGCGGAACGGCTATGGCGTCTATTATTTCCACCCGTACAGCCTTGAGCTGGCTCGGGACATCCATGGCGCCTATGCCGACGTTTTCAAGAGCACAAGCCCCGCGCAGGCGGCCGTCCTCAGGGACGACAGCCTGCATTACGGCAACTTGGCCCTGCCTCGCACGCCGCAAATGCCGGCGGTGTTGACCGAGTCGGCCTATATGATCGTGCCGCGGGAAGAGGCGCTCCTCAAGACGGAAGCGTTTCAAGACGCCTGCGCGGAGGCGATGCTGAAAGGTTTGAAACGGTATGTCCGCCGCATGCGCGGCATGGAAGAGGAAGCGGTGATGCAAAAGCCGGCGGGACAAAAGAAGGGGCCGGCGGGGCGTGCGCCCGTTACCGGCGGGAAAGGCGCTCCGAAACCCAGTAAAGGGGAATCCCCAAAGAAGCCACGGCGACTCCCCGGAGCGACTCCACTGGCTGTTCCAGAATGGCATTGACGGCGAACGCCAGGCTCATCAAAATGAATAGGAGCGTCGTCCAGGGGTAGCCCCACACGCGATAAGCGCCCTCCGCGCGTAAACCCCGGCGCCGGAAAACGAACACGGACGCGCCCGAGAGGGCGAAGAACAGATAGATGACGATTTCCGTGTACGTGACGATCTTGTCCAAAGTCCCCGTCCATACGAGGAGCGCGGCGATGGAGGCGTTGAGGATCAGGGAGAGGACCGGCGTATGGGTGCGGGGGGACACGATCGCCAGCTTCCTGAAAAGCGTGTGGTCCCTCCCGAGGGCATACAGGATCCTCGCTCCGGTGAGGATGTACCCGTTGAGCGCGCCCAGGGTGGAGATCATCACCATCACCCCCGCGATCCATCCGCCCCACCCCAGCCAGATCTTGTCCATCGTCCCCGCGGCCACCAGGTCCGTTCGGCGCATCTCCTCCAGCGGCAAATAATAGAGGTAAACGACGTTGATGATGAGGTAGAGCCCGGTGGTCCCCAGCAGGCCCCCGATGATGGCCTTCGGGAGGTTCCTTTGGGGGTCCTTGACCTCTTCCGCCACGTAGGCCGCGTTCTCCCATCCCCCGTACGTCCAGAGCACGAAAATGAGCGCCAGCCCGGTCGAAGAGACCAAGGACCACGACCACTCCGGCCAGAAGGGCTGAAAGTTTTGGATGGACCCTTTCCGGAGGAGCGCTCCCGCCAGGATGATCCCGCCGATGGCTAGGACTTTCAGAGCCGTGAAGAGGTTCTGCACGCTTTTCCCAGGCTTGAGCCCGACGATGTTGACGAGGGTGAGCAGCCCGATGCCGCCGGTGGCGACGAGCCGGACGTATTCGGGCGGGAAACCGAAGACGCGTCCGGCGTACTGCGCGAACACGTAGGCGAGGATGGAGATCGTGCCGACGCGCTGCACGAAGAGCTTCGTCCAGCCGAAGAGGAAACCCCACATCCGGCCGTAGCCCTGCGTGAGGAACACGTAGTCGCCGCCCGTCTTGGGGAAGAGGGTGCTGAGCTCGGCGTAGGTGAGGGCGCCCGCGAGGGAGAGGAGGCCGCCCAGCGCCCAGGCCAGGAGGAACATGAACCCGGAGGGGGAGCGCTGCGCGACGGAATCGGACAGCCGGAAAATCCCCGCCCCGATCACGCAGCCCACCACGACGGCCCCGGCGTCCCAGACGCCGAGGCCCCGCAAAAGCGAAGGAGACGGGGGCCGCGGTTCGCTCATGGAGGATAGCCTACCATATTTCCCGTAAAAAAAAGATTGCCAGCGCCGCGCTTGGTGGTGTATAATGCTGATACTGAGACTCAGTATCAAAAAGAAAGGGCCGCATGACCGAGGAGAAAAAGATTTTCCGGGATTACGTCAAGAGCCGCGGGTTGAAGCACACCGCCCAGCGGGACGAGATCCTCACCTACCTGCTGAAAAGCGGCCGGCACATGAGCCCCGAGGAGGTGTTCCACACCCTCCGCGAAAGGGACCCCAAGCTGGGGCGCGCGACCGTGTTCCGCACGCTGAAGCTCCTGGAGGAATGCCGGCTGGCCTCCCGCGTCACCGACGCCAACGGCCACCAGACATACGAGGGGTCCTACGGGAAGCCGCACCACGACCACATGATCTGCGTGCGCTGCGGGCGGACCGTGGAGTTCTCCAGCCCCCGCATCGAATCCCTTCAAGCGCGGATCGCGCGAAGGAAGGGGTTTCAGGTTCAATGGCACAGGCACGAGATCTTCGGCCGGTGCTCGCGCTGTGAAAACAAGATTTAGGGTGCCTTTCATAATGAGAAGCTATGCCGGAGGGCCAAGTTTGCGGCGATTTCAAGGAGCGAGAAGGGCGCATAGCTTTAGCTATGTAACCGCCGAACGACGCGGAAAGCGCCGCAAAATTGGCCCTCCCCGAAGGGGCCGGGGGCTTTTGGGCTGCATCTTCGCCGAATTTCCTTCACATATCTACGGATATGCTCAGGAAATTCGGCTTCGATTCGCCGCAAAATCCCCTCGGCCG
>JACQPF010000362.1 GCA_016207625.1 Elusimicrobiota bacterium
GAAGGCCCCACCGTTCACGTGGCCACGTGCATTTTTTTGGGGGTCATCCTTGTCTTCCGTCGAGTTTTGAAACTAAACTTGGACATGCGTTCCGCCGTCGTAGCCGGCGGGGCGGCCGGCCTGGCCGCCGCTTTCAACACTCCCCTGGCCGGCGTCACCTTCGCCGTTGAAGAACTCGGCTCCGACCATTTCTCCAGCATCAAGGATTTCGTGATCATGGGCATCATCGCGGCGGCCATCACGGCCAAAACGTTGACGGGCGATTACACCTACTTCGGCAAGCTCTCCGAACCCACCCCCATCCCCCTCATGACGGTCTTGCTCATCGGCCTGGCGGGTGGCTGCGGCGGAGTCCTCTTCTCATCGGCCATTCTGAATGGAAGGCGGATCTTCAGCCGCTTTCGGACCGGTTGGCCGCGCTACGCGGTCCCCGTGCTTCTGGCGTTAGGCCTTCTGTTGATCGCCCGCCTGGACGGGCAGGACGTCCTGGGCCCCGGCAACAGGGTGGCTCAACGGCTCACCCGCGGCGACATGGCCGGCTGGCACGCGGCTTTCCCTCTCACCAAAATGCTGGCCACCGTTGTGACCTACTGCTCGGGAATAGCGGGAGGGATATTCGCTCCCTCCCTTTCCATGGGCGCCGCCCTGGGTTCCGATGTGGGCCGCTGGTTGGGCGTCTCCATCGCTGGCTGCGCTCTCCTCGGTATGGCCGCCTTCCTGTCGGCCACCATTCAAGCCCCCATCACGGCCTTCGTCATCATCTTTGAGATGTCGG
Source organism: Elusimicrobiota bacterium (assembly GCA_016207625.1). Lineage (GTDB taxonomy): Bacteria > Elusimicrobiota > Elusimicrobia > FEN-1173 > FEN-1173 > JACQPF01. Next base: position 776 of record JACQPF010000362.1, read on the forward strand.
GCCAGCATCAGATGCTCTTGCCCGTCATGCTGGCGTCCCTGGTGGCCTTCATGACAGCCCGCGTGTTGGGCGCTAAAAACCTTTATCAGACGTTATCATTGAACTACCAATACCTCCTCCCCACCCGCGCGGGGTAACTTCCGGTGGAGAGAGTCACCGCTTGCATCTCTGAACATCAAAGTTCTATCAATCCCTTCCCTCACCGAAGAGTTCAAGGCCTGCTTACGACGGTCGCGCGTTTAATGCGTCCTTAGGGTTCGTTAAGAAATAACTGACCTATTTCCGCCGAGGGGATTTCGCCTGTACCTTTAGCACTGAAGGAACAGGGAGCCGAAGCCGAATTTCCCGCGCAGGCTCGTTGCCTTTACAGTCTTCATCGAAGAGGCCGGTATCCAAAAGCTCAAACTCCGGCCCCAGGCGGCCGCGCTTCCTGTTTTCTTCCACGAGCTGCGAATAGGGGAAGGCCCGGTGAGGATATTTGTAGAGGTATTTCATGTAGGAGCGGGAGCGGGCGTGGTCGTGGGGAAAATAGTCCCAGGCCGTGTCGTTCATGGGATCGGCGCCACCTCCCCTGGAATGACGGCGATCGCTTTCATGCCCATAATCTCGTCCGCGTGGCCGGGCAGAGTTCCGGGAAGAGCCTCAGTTCCGCGCGCAGCGATTCCAGATCGTTCTCCGTATCAACGTCCCGGTGCGCGGGAAGGAAAGCCGCCTCCATCCCCAATCGCGCCAGCGCCCGCAGCGTGGCCGGCATGACACCGGGGGTGGACCAGGGAATGTCCTGAAAGAGACCCGGCGCGGGCCGGCGCAGGCCCACCAGATAGTATCCGCCGTCTTCCGACGGCCCGATGACCGTCTCTTTTTTCCTCAAGGCCGCGAAAGCCTCGACCAGGCGCATAGAAGGTAAAGAAGGCGCGTCGGTCCCGATCGTCACGACGCGGCGGTATCCTTTATCGAACAGGAAACCGAAGGAGTGAATCAGCCGGTCACCCAAGCTATCACCCTGCTGGAGGAAGAATGGGACGTTCGGCGCGGCCCAGGCGGGCGTGGGGAAATCAGGCGCGGACTGGTACGCGATCCACACCTCCGCTCCGGATCGGCGTGCGCCCGCCAACACGTCTTGGCAGAAGGCCCGATAGAGGGCGGCGGCCTCCTCCGGGGAAAGGGGCGGGCACAACCGCGTCTTGCAGCCGCCCGGGACCGGCGCCTTCATGAAGATCACGAGAGCTTTCCGGCCGGCCCGGCGGCGGAATTCATAGATCGCCAAAACCGCCGGAACGCCGTATTCCACCCAAGGAACCCAGCCCGGGAGCGTCCAGCCGAGGCCCGCGTCGAAGCGCGGCCACACGAGATAGGAAAGGACGGCAAGACCCGTGAAGGCCAGGCCGGCGGAGGAAGGGTAGAAACACAAGAAAGGAACCAGCCAGGCCACGTACCAGGGATAAACCAACGGCGACAAAGCCAGCGCCAGGGCGAAAAGAAGCCCGGCCTGCCCCATTGGGGGGACGTCTTCCCGACAAGCCAAGAGGACGGCGAATCCAACGACAACGAGAGCCGCCAGGCCCTTCAAGGCTCCGGCGGGCCAGGGCAAAAAGCGAAGGAGCACGTCGTATAGCCCGGCGTTGAAGGTCCAGTCCCGGGCGTAGACCGGCAGGGAGCCGGTGAGATGGAGCCACTCCTCCAAGGGCCCCATGGCGTAGAAGCCGTACCCCGCCGCCACCGCAAAAAGGAACCAAGGCAGGGCGCGGCGGCCCTTGCGCGTGAGCACCATGAAAGGCAAGAGAAGCCCTGAGCCCAGTTTGGCGAGAAACCCCAGCCCCCAGAGGGCACCCGCCCGGCGGGACTTTTGAGCGTCCCACGCCAGGAACCCCGCTACCAGGAAAAGGAGTCCCAAGCTGTCCACGTGGCCGGAAGAAGAGAACTCGACAATCACCAATGGGTTCCAGGCATAGATCAACACTCTGGCCGTCGACAATCCCCATCGCTGGAGCAGGAAGAACAACAGAATCCCCGTGAGCAAATCCGCCAGGAGAAAAAGAGCTTTCTGCGCCTCCAACGAAGGACGCAACCAGGCTCCCAGCCGGAAAGCGGCCTGGGCCAAAGGCGGATAGATCGTGCGCAGATTTTTGTGGTTGATGCCGTCCCACTCCGGCGTTCTTAGGCCGGCCAGGGCCGGGTCGTCGGGCGCGTGGCGGTAGGGGTTGATCCCGGCCGCCTGCACGCGGCCGTCCCAAAGGTATCGGTACGCATCGTCGGAGAGCGTAGGGGGTGCAATGAAAATCGTCAAGCGGAAGAGAGCGCCCGCGACGAGGGCCGCCACGCCTACCCAGGGCGGAACGGGCTTTGTGAGAACGAAATGGACAGCCGCCAAGTACAGGACGAACACCGCCGCGAAAAGCCCCAGGAAAGCGGTCATTTCCCGGCGCCAAGGCCCCGACCCCAAGGCCGCGAGCCAGACCGCTCCGCTTAGAGCTGTCAAGACACTGAGCGTCTTAACGCCGGAAGATTTCACCGTGTCCAGGCCATCCATCGTGCCATCGCCCCCTTCACGAAAGGCGTCAGCTTGGATTTGTAGTAGGCCCCGCCCGTGCGCTTGATGGCTTCGGCCTGGGTGGGATAAGGGTGGATGACGCCGGCCAAACTCCTCAGACCGATCTTGGCGGTCATGGCCAAGGTCAGCTCGCCGATCATCTCGCCCGCGTGGCGGGCCACGATCGTCGCGCCCAGGATTTGGTCCGTCCCTTTTTTTACGTGCACTTTGACGAAACCGTCCTCTTCGCCGTCCAGGATCGCCCGGTCCACGTCGTGGAACTCATGGACGAAAGTCTGCACGGGGATGCCCAGCTTCTCCGCTTGGTCCCCATAGAGGCCCACGTGGGCGACTTCGGGGTCGGTGTAGGTGCACCAGGGGATCACCAAGGCGCTGGCTGTCTTATGCATCTTGAAAAGAGCGTTCTGGATTACGATTGCCGCCAGGGCCTCGGCCGCGTGGGTGAACTTGAATCGGGAGCTGATGTCCCCGGCGGCGTAAATTCGGGGGTTCGTGGTCTGAAGTTGATCGTTTACGTGCACGCCCGTTTTCGCATCGTATTCCACGCCCACCTTCTCCAAGTCCAGCCCTTCCACGTTGGGCGAGCGGCCCACGCCCACCAGGATTTCGTCCACCACAAGCTCCGCTTTCTTGCCATCCGCCTCATAACGGATCACTTTCTCGGACCCGCGCTTCTCCACTTGGGTCGCTTTGTATTTGGTGACGACTCGTATGCCGTCCTGGGCGAAGGCCTTCTCCACGCGCTTCACCGCGTCGGCGTCTTCCCGGTCCATGATGCGGCCCGCGCTTTGCAGGACCGTCACCTGGGAACCGAAACGCGCGAAGGACTGAGCCATCTCGCAGCCGATGGGCCCCGCGC
>JACQPF010000361.1 GCA_016207625.1 Elusimicrobiota bacterium
CGTGCCCAGGGAAGGAGTCAAGGTGAGGTGGCGGCGGATTCCCGGTCCCGACCTCATCCGCGATCATTGGCGGCAAATGGAGGAGGCGGTACGAAAGGAAATGAGCGGCCTCGCCCCCCAGGACAAACTGGACCCCGCCCTCTCCCAGCGGATTTTGCGTTTCCAAACCGACGCGCCGAACCTGGAAGCGATCCATTCGGTGCACCGGTTCATCAATTTCGTGCATCAAACATCTAAAGCCGCGTTCATCGCTCTTTCGGACCGGTTCGCGGTCACGGACCTGGGCGACCAACCGAACCTGCGGGTCACGCTTTTGGATGAGGATCCGGTCATCCAAGACCACATCGTCCATTCGCCCCTCCTCCGCGGCGTCTTCTCGCTCTTGAACGAGATGAAGGATCGCTCTTCCCTGGACATGCATGTCGTCTTGAAGAAGAACGAAATGTGGATCACCTTCAACCCGGGCATCCATTCCACGGAAATGAGCGTGCGTTTCGATTCGCCGGACGAGGACGGCGGCATCACCCTCCAGTTCACCGAGGTCACCGAGGAGAAGGAGGACCAGGACATCGATTTCTCCCTGCGGCCCGCCTATTTCGCCCGGACGCTGGAGAAATTCGGCTTCCACGTTTACGTCCAACCGAACAACCTCTTTTTGTCGGCGGTCCTGGACAAGGACCACGGATTGAAAAGCGCTGCACAAGTGGAACGCGTCCTCATCCCCCTGATCAACTTGATCGGAAATTCCTACGCCCTCGACCTGGACACGACCGCCGTCAAAAAAACGAGGCCCTCAAGCGACGTCCCCGGCGAATTCGCGGAAGCTTTTTTGGCGGAAGGGATGCAGCCTTTCCATGCCCGCGGCGAGAACGCTCCCTACAAGTACCGTCAATATCAAGCCGACAGGAGCTTCCGTGAGGGATTGCGCCAACCCCTGAATTCGGAGCTGGAACGCCTGCTTTTGCCGCTTATCCCGCCGGAAACCGCGATGGGGCAGCGGACCATCGATCTGTATTTCAACCGGGCGATCCAAGAAGGCCTGGCCACGGGGGAACTGGCTCTCAAAGAGGGGACGCCCCATCGCAATCCGGAGGATCGTCCCGTTGATCAAATGCTGGAGGCCATCCACGCGGACGGTGAACGGGCGTTGGAAACCGGGGCGGTGATCAACACCCTGTCCGGTTACGTGGATTTTAAAACGCTGGCCGGCGTCGGGCCGACGCTGCTGGAGCGGGGGTATTTGGAACTCGGGGACGGAAGTTCCCTTGTGCTTTATGCCCTGAGGGATTGGGGCGGCGGTCAAGTGGTCTACGGGAACGCCCTCCGCGTCCGCCGAGTCGGAAATCGTGTCGAGCGGGAAACGGTCAGCGCCGAAACCCTTTACAACCTCCTGGTGAAAGAAAAATATGAAATCCGGCCCTTGCCGGTCACGGATGGCCAGCGGGCGGAAGCTCCGAAAATGCTCCGTCAAAGGCCGTCAGATGAAATCGGCGGCCGGCGGCTTCGCGGACTGCCGGCCTCGGCGGGAACCGGCGCGGCCGTGTGGGGAATGGTGACCTACAACAGCGAATCGGCCGCCCCGCCGGGAAGCGCCATCCTTTTGAAACCGTACACCACTCCGCAAGACGTGGAGGCCATCGAGAACTCGGCGGCGGTGGTCACGACGGGCGGCGGTATCCTCTCCCACGCGGGGATCACCACCCGCGAGCTCGGGATCCCCTCGGTCATCCTCCCGCAAGGCCGTTGGCGGAACGGAAAACTCGTCCTCCCTACGGCCGCCCTCGCGGGCTACGAACGGCGGAAGGACGGCGTCTGGGTGAGCCGCGATGTCCTCATGGAAGACGTTGTTTTGGAGGAGGGGGACATCGTGATGGTGGACGGCGAAAAAGGCGCCGTCCGGATCATCGATGGAGAAAACATCCGCGCCATCCATCAGGACCTGCCGAAGGTGGCGAAAGGCGACCTTCCCTCGGAAATTTTGTTGAGCCGCATCGGGCCGGAAGAGGAGACGGCGCTTTACGATGTCGTGTATCAACTCCTCATGGAAGGCTCCCGGGACGTCCCTAAGCCGGTCCAGCAAAAATTCCTGAAGGCTCTTCAAAAAATCCCGCTGTGGAAACAACTGCGGAAGAAGATTATTCAAAAACGCCGTCGCGAATTGGAGGACCGCTGGCAGACCCTCATCGCCTATACGGAGGACGCCGCCTCGCCCCAACAATTGGACGAGCTCTTTCAGCAATTTCATATGCACGAGAAGGAGTTCTGGCGCCTCAACAGGCACTTTCAGTCCGTTTACCGGTATTTGTTGGCCGATTTCTGGTTCGAAGTCCAATTCCACTGGAACGGGTTCAAGAGACGGAAGGAACTGAAGGCCGCCGCCGAGCGTGAGCTTCAGGACATGTGGAGCCGCCGAAAGGGCATCGGCCTGGAAGACCTGCCGCAACTGAGGAGGGTGATCCGCAAACTGCGGGAAAACGGCATCCCCATGGACCGTTCCTTCCAAGACTTGGTCCGCATCGAGTTGCTGTTGACCCAGAAAAAATTCGAGCAGTTGGAGGACGACAGCCGTCACCTCGTCCTGGGCCTGGACCGTCTTGACGGAGATTACACTTGGCTTGTGGGCGGCAAAGCCGCAAACCTGGGAACTTTGATGAAGACGTTGCGGGCCGTCCAAACGCAGAATCCGCACTTGCAGTTCTTAGTCCCGGACGGTTTTGCCGTCACCGACACGGCGTGGAAACAGTTCTTGGCGCAATCCGGCATTTACGAAAAAGTCGTCGAAACGAACAAAGACCCCAGCCTTTCGGCCAAAGAGCGCATCGCCCGGATCCAAGCCTTGATCGACGGCGCGCCGCTGACCGGGGCCACTCCCCTCGGCCGGGCTCTGCTGGAGGAGTTTGACAGGCGGTTCGGCCCATCGGGCGTGGTGGCGGTGAGGTCTTCGGCCCTGCGTGAAGATTCCGCCAAGGCGGCTTTCGCGGGCATGGGGGACACGCTCCTGCACGTCACCCGGGCGGACTTCCTCGACGCCGTGAAAACCGTCTGGAAATCGCTGTGGAACGAGCGGGAAGCCGCCTATGCCGAAAAGCAGTCCCCCGGCGTCCGCAGCATTGCGCAGGGGCTCGTGGTGCAAGCCATGGTCGGTTCGGAGGTGTCCGGCATCCTGTTCACCCAAAACCCCGTCAACCGGTTCTTCCATCAAAGCGTGGTCGACGCCGCCTACGGCCTGGGCCTGCCCATCATGGACGGGCGCATCCAAACCGATCAGTATGTGGTCCGGAAGAAAAACCTCCACGGCATGGAGCCGCCGTTCATCGGCAGCAAACGGGTGAAAATGACCCCCCGGAAAGGCGGGGGAACCGAGATGGAGGAATATGTCGGTAAGTTGGACAGAAAGAACCGGGCGCTGACCTTGGCGCAAGTGAACCAACTGGTGGAGGTCGGCCGGGAACTGGAAAGCTATTTCGGCTACGGCCTGGATATTGAATTCGGAATCGACCATAACGGCTCCGGAACCGCTCGCCCTTGGCTTTTCCAGGTGCGCCCCATTACAAAGAGCCGGGTGAGGAAGGCGGCCGCACGCGGGGTTGAATCGCGTGAGCCGCCCGCGCTTGCGCGAACTCCCCCCACGGATTTCGCCGTTTGCGGGCGCTATTTTCCTGAAGGACGGATCCGTCCCCTCGCCCTGTCGGAGCTTCCGGTGGAGGTCCTGGTGCATCTGGAAACACAGAGCCGAAGTTTCGTCCTGCCGCAAAGTTATCGCCCGGGGTCTTTCCAGGACGTTTTCCTGATCGAGCATGATGGAGAACTTAAAACCTTCCTGGCGCGCCAGCGGATCACGGATCACACGGGCCGAGAGGTGATGCAGGTCACCTATTTCATTCAAATGACAGGCCGCCGGGTCGTCGGGTGGGCGGCCTTGCAGCACCATCTGGGGAAGGTCACCCCCGAATTCCGGAACAAACCATTCGTCAGCGATTTCTACACCGGCAAGGATTATCGGCGACAGGGCTTGGGAGCCCAGCGCTTGCGGATCATGAACGCTGTGTCGCAAATGTTCTACGGCCTCCCGCTGTACTCGGACGTCGCCGTCAACGGCGACTGCGAGTACGTTTGGCGCCGCCTCGCGGCGGACGGCGAAGCCCGTCTCTTCGGCCGCGGGTCTTTCATTCGATACGTTTTCCTCGGCAGGCCTCCCCAGCGCCCTCCCAAGAAAAGCGGGCCCTCCACGGGTGGTCCGGCCCATGGAGACAAAACGGGCGCCTCGGGATCCGAGGCGCGGGAGGCCCTC
>JACQPF010000359.1 GCA_016207625.1 Elusimicrobiota bacterium
CCCACAGGGAGCTCAATTCCCGATAGGCGTTTCTGGACGACATGCGCATATTTCGCCGGCAGCTCCTTTTGAGCGGTGCCCATGAATTGAATCAGCTGCTTGTGCAGCCGGCTGAACCAAACGATGACGCCGTGGCTCCGGCTTTTGCCCTGGCCGTAGCGATCGTCATTCCGGTATAAAGAATCCACAAAGTCCTGCCAATCCTCATCCGGCACCCGGCGCTGTTTCATCTGTTCCTGCCAAAATTGAACGGTCTTTTTCAAGCGCGCGACAGATTCCGATGTCCGCTGTTCCCACTGCCGCAGTTCTTCCATCGGTTGGGGGTTCGCCAGATCCGGCCAAACCCATTTGTTGCTCGGGCCCTTCTGCCGCATGTCCAGAAGGGGGTGTTCCCCGGCGGTGGTCATAATCGGCCGGCCCTGCTTGTCCTTAAGAAACCGCACATATCGTTTCTCCCCGTTCACCACCAGGGCTTCCACCTCCGCCTCAGCCATATCCAGAACAAGCGGCCGGCCTTCGGCGTCCAAAAGCGCGTTTCCATCCCGGTCTTTGAGAGGAACATTAAAGAACGAGCCCCAATATCCGTCCACCATCAATCCACCGTTGTCCGTAAGTGAAATGTCTCCGACGATATAGGTGTCCGGAAGCTCCCGGGTGGGCCATCTTTCAAAAACGCCGACCAGCTCGCCTTTCTGAAAGCGTTCCGGTTCGCTCCCCGGTTTGAGTGTGTGGATGGACGACAACCGCTTGGTCACCCCGGATTCGGCCGTCGCTTTCACGGCATACGCCCGCTTTCCCGTTGGATTAATAATTTTCTCGATGTTCACCCGTTCGTAGGCGTGCGCGCGCTCGTTTGTGACAAAAGACAAAACGTTGTCCCTCCGCCCGCCGATGTAGAGCTGGCCCAGGGCGTTCAGCCGGCAGCCATGAATGGCGTCGCCTTCCCCCAGCCGGTTGAAATCTTCCGGTCTCAGCGCGTGAAGGAAACAAGTCGTAAAGCGGTCCTTCCGCCAAATCAACGTCCATGACTCATCGAGGTCTGACTCCAAGGACCGGCACTGGTGAACCAGCCCGTCCCGGAAAAGCGCCGTCACCCTCTCTCCCGCATGTTCGGCGCCCAGCGCCGCCCAAGAGGAAGGTTTCTTTGGAACGGATCCGTCCAAGTCCGGTTTTCCGCCGGCGATCATCAAATGGCCGCGCAGGTCCAAATCGGTTTGGGTAACGATCAAGTCCATCTCTTCGTTCTCATCCATATATTGCTGCAGCCGAACCCGGGGCAACCTTCCGGTGTGCACTCCCAGCAACACACGGTCTCCGTCGCGGGTCAACATCTCCACCGGGAAAAACATTTTGAGGGTGTTGTCTTTCAAAAGGAACGCCCGGGAGGGAAACCCGTCCCGCATTTCCACCTCGAAGGAAGTCCCCTTGTAGTCAAGATGGAACTGGCCCCAGCGTCTTCCGATATCAAAAAAAGATTTGTCCGGCGTGAGAGACCCGGTCACGATCACATGCCCGAGGCTTTTCAAATAGTCCAGCACCAACGCATCCCGGCCTTTCATCTTCAAGGGGTAGCGTGAAAGCACCTCTTTTTGTAATTCCTCTTGTGTCATCCTCCGGATTTCCTGCCCTCGGAAGGATTGCTCCATCAACCGATCCCACGTTCGCCGCCGGGCGTCTTGGCCGGACAAAGGCAGGGCATTTCGGCCGTCCGGGTACAAGCTCTTCTCCAGCCGAATGACCCCTTTGCGGTCAATCAATGCCCTCAACCCCTCGCCCATGTCGCCTTTGAAAGGTTTCTCCGGGTCGCCCCGGGAACCCGGCAAAAACTTCCGTCCCTGCTCATCTGTCTCAAACTCGCCTGCCTGGTAATGCTTGGGAAAGATCCGTTGAAACTCCAAAATCGCCGGGTAATGCCCGCCCAGAATGGGGTCCAAAAGCGCATGCAGGAGATATTCATCTCCCAGGCTCGGCTTTTTCTCGGACAACTCTTTCAGCACGTCCAGCGCCAGAAAGATCTCCTTTTTGCGCATATCGTGCTTGTCCAAAAAGAAATCCTCCGGTGAAGCAACCACGGATGAGAATCCGTAAATCTTGTAGAGGTCCTGCTGAATCCACACGCGCAGGAGGTTAATCCGCTCACGTACTTCACCCGAAAACTGTGGGGTCGCCCATTCCAAAAGTTCCAACAAGCGGTCTTTGTATTCCTTGGAAATCTCGTTATTACGGAATTTATCTTCCAGGTGGTCGAATTCCTCCAAGGATTCCGTGCCCTGCTGGATATAGCCGGGCTGAGGAGGCGGCAAAAAGCGTTTGGTCCCATATTCCCACAAGCGCTGAATCCGATCGATAATCCCGGTTTTTACGGTCGCCGTATGGGCGCTCAAAACGCCGAAACTGTAGCGCTTATCGCTTCGGCGATATTCTCCTACGGGTCCTTCCACGTGGTCCACAGCGGCCGGCTTCCCCGACTTTTTATGCGTAAACCCGAAGTCGATCCGATGCGTGAGTCGGTCCGTCTCCAACGCCACCGAAACGCTTTGTTTATCTTTTTCTGGTTCGCCCACTATCGGCTGAATCCGCCGGAATCCATGTCTTTCTTCCAGAGCCGCGAATTCACCTTCGGGAGCCGCACCCGGTTTTTCCAAACCGTCCAAGACCGCAAGGGCCGCGTTCAGAGACGCCGTCAAAAGTCGGATCATCTTCTCCACGTTTCCTGACGCGGGGGAGGCCAACCCACCTTGGGGTTTCACAAATAGTTTTTCGCCCAACAGCGACTTTTCAAAAGGAGTCCGGCCCGTTGTGAAGGCGTCCAAATACTGTGTGGCCTTCCCCGCGTTCCCCAGGTGAGGCGTCATGGTGACAAAGGAAACGTTCTTTTCCTTCAGAATTTTTTCCAGGCCCGAGACGTGGAATCCTCCTATGATGAACGCGGCCGATGCCGGTCCGTCCCCCAGCTTGGCCAAAAGATGAGACGCCATGGCCTCATTGCGCCGCTCCGCCGCCATGTAAAACCTCTCGAAAGCCGGCGCCCAATCCTTCACGGCTGGCGTCTGGGGGGAAATCCCCGCGACCCTCGCCGCCTCCTGGAGGCGCCCGTCGATATTCAGGATCTCGTCCCGGCGGGCCATGTATCGCGCCCATTCCTCAGACCCCATTTCCTGCCCGGCCAGTTTTTGCAGAAGCCTCTGGTCTTCCGTCATCCGGAGTAATTTTCTCTGCTCTTCCGTTTTGGCCCAGGTTCTTTCCGCAGAGCGTCTCAAAGCGTCCGCTTCCCTTAAAAGAACTCCCCGGTCGATCCTGTCGGCCAATATCGCGTAGCGGACGTATTGCTCAAAAGCGGGGAACCGTGCCAAAGGCAGGCCGGAGTCTTCCGCCAGTTTTTTCAAGCCCTCATAATACTCCCCCGGTTTAACGCGTCCCATACGGTAAGCCAAACTGCGCGCAAGGAGCCCGGTCAGTTGCTCCTCCGAGGCCTTTCGGGAAAGTTCATGAACGAACGTTTCCTGTTCTTTCCCGGTTTTCTCAAGGTCCATCGACTCTTCCAGCTTGATGACGTTCAGCAAACGCTCAGTCTCGATGGAACGCGCCCGCCCTTCCGTTCCAGCCGCCAAAAAGCGGATGTACGGCACAAAGCCCAATGCGCCCCGATCATAGGCGGCTGTCTTCTCATCCAGCGCCAAGAGCTGCGGGGTGTAAATGAGGTTTTTCAGGCTGATCAGCGCGCTTTCTTGGGCCGAGAGAGCGTTCAGAAATTGAGGTTTTAACGAAAGGGATTGACGGTAGGCCTCGATGTTCTCCAAATAAAGCGCCGCCTCTTCCAGGCCCCAGAGGGGGGGCTCCTTCGAAGACACTAAGCCGAAATATTCCGCGCCGCTGATGTATCCGCAGCGCATCAGGTAATCACAAACCGCCTGGTGCCGCTCGGGGGTTGTCGCCGCTCGGTATGGATCCAGGCGGAAAGGCCCTTCGGCGCCCTCCAGGCCGATGAGCCACGAAGGTCCCCGGCCTTCAAGAGCCGGCCGGATTTGGGCCAATATCTTGGCGATATTGAGTTGAGTGTCGTAAACTTCGTGGGCGTCTTGAATGAGGACGATCAACGGCCGTTCCGGCTCATTTTTCGCCAAGTGGATGCTTTGAATCTGACCGTAGGGAGAAGAGAGATCGGTCAGCCAATTCGGAACGGGCCGGCCGGGCTGAACCGTCAGGGCCTTCACGGACCCATTCGGCGCTCCCGCATTCGGGAGTGAAGCCGCCGTCAAGCGCGACGGTGATGGAAGGCCGGAAAAATCCTTCGGCAAACCGGCGAAACGGGTTTCGACGGCCGATGCGCGCGAGTGCTTCTCCTTGGCCGCCTGCCGGCGATCATCCCAAAGACCAGCTTCGACGAAAGGCGCGGAGACGCAAGAATACAAAAACACGCAGGCCATGAAGGCGGAAATTTTGCTCATAACAGAATAATCATAAGGCTTGTGCCTTTCGTTGATCTTAAGGACTTGTAAAAAACGTGTAACTGAAAAAATTTACGAATTCGTTACAACTCCTTAAGAGGGGATTTATCTTCGTGACTTAATGTACATCTATGTTTTCTAAGTTGATGTCTCTTTTTCTCGCCTTCATTTTCTTCGCGACTCAAGTCGTTGCCGATCCTCAAATCGAGCGAGGTTCCTACCGTCAGCGAAGACGAATACTCCCCACTCCCGCGCCTCAATTTGCGTCGGTCCTGCCGTCCCCGGTTCCGCTGTCACCCTCAGCCGTTTTAGCCGCACCTCATACGCTCATTCCCACCAAATCCGCTGACGCCTCGCGTCGAGAGGCGTTGCCTTCTTGGCTTGAGCCTCTGGCCGAAGCGCCTGTCGTCGTTAGTGAAATCCAAGTCGGTCCTTCCGCGGGAAATCGGCGGCGCATAGTCTATTTGTTCCAAGACGTCCACGAGCAGCCCGAGCCTCAGTTGAACCTCTCGAAAGCGCTTGAGGCGCTGCAAAAACAAAATCCCGGTTTGCTGATCGGTTTGGAAGGTTCCTCCGGGCCTTTCCGCACGGCGCCGTACCGGCGTCCGCCGGATGAAGACATCCGCCGGCAAGCGGCGGACGTCCTCTTGCAGAAAGGCCTGCTGAGCGGCCCCGAGCATATGGCGATCACCGCTCCCCGCGAGCCCGAGTTGTGGGGCGTGGAATCTCCCGAGGCGTACCGGTTCCACGTCGATTCCTTCAAGCGGTCCCTTCCCCTGGAAAAACAAGCGCTTGAGCATCTCTCCTCGCTCGCCGCGCACTTGGATCAGGCGTGCATCCGCCTCTATCCGCCGGTCCTCCTGGAGTGGAAATCGAAGCAAAATCGTTTTCAGGAGACCAAGACGGGATTGGCTGAGTACCTGGAATTCCTCGAAGCTCACACGGAATCCCGCCGCCTGGAACAAATCGCGCTCTTCCGGGAATCCCATCGCACGGAGAAGTCCCTCTCCTTCGAGAAAGTGGAGCAGGAGCGCCGTCACGCCTTAGAGCAATTGAGCGAAATTCTCACCGAAAAAGAGTTGGACGAACTGACGCGTATAAGCCTGGAATATCGCCTTGGCCGGCGGAGCGTTGGGCGGTTTTACGAGGGACTGAGAAGGTTGTGCGCCCGTCACCGATTTCCCTTATTCGAACGCTACCCGGAGCTGGACCGCTACATCCGCTACGTGACCGTGGCTGAAAGAATCGAGCCCGAGAAATTCTTTCAACAACTCACAGAGCTTGAAAAAGAGGCGGAGGGCCGGCTCCTGGCGGGCCCGCATCAAAAAGAAGCCTTCCAGTTCACCCAGGACATGGCCCTCCTGAAACGGCTCGTGACGCGAAGACTGGACTCCGCCGGCTGGAAACGCTATCAGGCCCGGCGGAAGGAGATCGGCCGGATGGCCCTGCGCCTGAACGAGCTTCTGAAAGGTGCTTCCCTCCCTCCGGTGGGTGGACAAAATTTCGAAGGCCTTTCCGTTTTTGAAGATTTTTACGCCGCCGCCGAAAAACGAAACGAGGCCCTGATCGCCAATATGCTGCGCAAGTGGGAGTCCCTCCCGCCTGCCCCAGCCGCGCTGGTGGCCGGTGGTTTCCACACGCAGGGGCTCGCACGGCTCTTGGCGGACAAGGGCATCAGCTACGCGGTCGTCGCCCCCAACATCACTCGCGTGGAAAACGGCACCCAGTACCTCGATGTCTTCCGAAGGGGACGAACCCCCCTTGAAAAGCTTTTCCAGGGAGAAAAACTGACGCTGAAACACACCCAGGCCCTGGCCGTCGAAAAACTGTACGAAGGCCAGGCGCCGCTTGCGGGCGCCGCGGAAGGCACCTTTGTGTCGGTGGTGTCCCTCTTGCAAGCGGTGCGCCTGTTAAAGAACGAGGCCGGCCTGTCCAAGGAACAACGGCGTCAGATGGTTGAGTGGGTTTCCGAAGGTTTTGACACGGTCACCGGCGTTTCGATTGAACAGGTGGAGCCTAGGCGCTCGGCAGAAGACCAATCTCTTTTTTCAGTGGCAATGAAATTGGCCGTGCGCGGCAAAATCGCCGGCGGCTCAAAAACAAGGCGTCTGTCCGTGGACTGGCAGGCCCCACAAGCGGAAAGGCCCGCCCCTTCGGCGAATCCGTCGGGGGATGTCTCAAATCCGCTCCCGGTCTTCGAAGCCGATACGGAAAACGGCCGGTTGGTCTTTTACCCCGCCACGGCGTCCGTCCTTCAGCGATTGCTGGATAAACTCCAAGCGTCAGCCGGCGAAATCCGCACGACGGAAGACCTGGGCCGGGAACGGATCGCCCGGTTGGAGGACAGGCTCAAGGTCATCGGCAAGTCCAGAGTGATCGCGGAATTGGGGTATTATCAACACCGGTTCCCCAGAGTCTATTACGCCGATTTCCTGGAGCTCGTCGTCGCCATGGCGGAAAAGGACC
>JACQPF010000365.1 GCA_016207625.1 Elusimicrobiota bacterium
CCTTTATAGAGGGTTTTAACGAACTGGACCAAGCCACGCGCCAGACCCGCCTCACCCTCGACGGCCAACGATGCACTTTGGAAGTTTCCACCGCGGACAACAAATACGATAAAGAAAGCCGCATCGCCTATACCAAGAGCTCCAGCCGTGAACTGATCCGCACCCCGGCCCAGCAGGCCGACCTTTTAGTCTACACTCAGGCGTCGGACCTGGCCGCTTATTTCACGGCCAACACCCCGCGGGAAACTCTCTCTGAATCCTGGGGCTACACCTACAACGCTCGGGGCCAAGCCGCCGGCTTTGTGCGCTTGACCAAGGAGCCCTCCGCCGGCGGCTACAAAACCGCCCAGGAGACCATGACGCTGGATTACAACGTGATCACGGGCCAGCTGGAGCGGTCGGAGTCCAGCGTGGTGGAATCTTCGCTTCTGGGCGCCCAAGGCCTCTTCTACAGGAGCTTCGGCACGGTCACGACGGGCTACCAATACAAGGACAGCTTCGTCATCGCCCAGGACAAGACCACCACCGAAGGCGCCAAGGTCACCGTGGAGAAGGTCCGCAACATGACCTACGACACCGACGGCCGTCTGATCAAATCGGACACCAACACCACGGAAACCTTCGGCGCCGGTGCCCCGCGCCTCTATGATGTTTCCCTGGAGATTCACAAATTCGACGCCCGCGACCGCGCCCTCCGCCAAACCCGCATCACAACCGAGGGGGGAAAGGTCACGACGGAAACGAACTTCGGCGCCGGCTTCGACGTCAATAATGCCGCCGAGGACTTCCAATACAACGACGACGGCCGCCTCCTGAACCAAGTCCTGAAGGTGACCGAGAGATCCCTTGCGACGGAGGCGGACTCCAACGGTCAGCCGGTCCCCAAGTATTTAAAGACCACCTTCGTCACCCAGACCTTCATGGGCCACGATCAGGCGGGCCAGCCCGCCTCCTCTGTGCGGGAGACCCGCCGCTACAACGACTTCGACGACGCCACACACGCGGTGACGGAAACCATTTCTTACCTTTACAACAGCCGGGGCCAGGCCCGCGAAACCGCCGCCGTAAGGGAAGACCGGCAGGTCCAGGGCAACTATGAGCGCGGCGCCTTGCCGTCCTCCTCCCTCACCAAGAAGGTGGTCACCAGCATCACCCGAGTCCCCGAGGGCGGGTACAACGAATCCGGCCAGATGAAAGACTTTCTCTCCGTGACGTTTGAGGGCGACAGCGTTTCCCTCCGCGAAAACGGCTCCAAAGCGGCAAAAAAGTGGAGCGAGCTTTCCGAGCCTGACAAGAAGAGCCTACTTTTGGGCAACATGGCGGACCGGCTGGAAACCGCCGTCATCACCACCTCCATGCGGAACGCCCAATACGACGCGGGCCGCATCGCTTCCTGGGCCGCCGCCACCCGCGTTCTGGGTCCGGCCGTGACCAATTTGGCCAAGGTCATCAAGACCTATTTCTCAGCCTTGGACGTTGATGAGGGCAACGTCCCGATCTTGAACGACATCCTGAAAGACGCCATGATCCTCCGGGCCGATGATTCGGTACTGGCCAAGTTCATGGACCTGAACCCGCAACAAAAGCTGGATATGCTCCGTTTGGCTCGGGGCGATCCCGCCGTGACCACGTTTTTCAACGGCGTCACCTTCACCGATTTAAAACTCCGCCTCCCCATCGACTCCACCTCCTTCAGCGTCCGCCTCGCCACCCAATTTGATTCCGATACCGGCTTCATGAAAGGCTTTGAAGAAGTTTCCCTCGACGGACAAGCCTGGGTGATCAACGGCCAATACAAGGCCGACATCGCCGATCCCGCCCTCCACGCGGACTTCCGCTCGGCGCTTTCCCAGATCAAGCGCACCGATAAAACCGTCTCTCCCGCCGTGGCCGCCCTTTTGCCCAACAACTTCGTCACCTGGACGAAGATGGACAATATGCTGTACACCCAGGACGGGGAGGCCGTTTCCTGGAAATCGGAAAAACGGGAAATTCAACTCAAACTCAAGGATAAACAAGCGGCCAACGGTTCCGACCCCGTGCGGCTTGCCGTCAACCGCGCTACGGTCGTCCAGCGGGACGAGACGATCAAAAACGCCGCCGGCGATGAAATCGCCATCCGCGAGACCCATTTCCAATACAAAGAGGGCCAGGACGAGCCGGACAAAAATCCCCTTTGGACCTTCTTTAGCTACGACAGCCAGGGCCGGGCCGACCGCCTGACGCGCCTTTCCCGGGACAAGACCAAGACCGGCGACGTTTGGATCGCGGAAGAGACCGCCGTCCGGGAGTTCAAACGGGTCCAGAACCAGGACCTCTACGGCAAGATCGCCACCACCCGCGCCATGGGGATCACCAATAATGTCAAGGACTTGGCGCTGGGTGGTCTGCGGACCTTTGTCAAGGACAACGGCGGCGGCTCCTACGACGCCTTGAAGGCCGCCGCCGCGACCGTGCCCGGGGACGCGGCCGTGTTCCGTGACCTCACGGTGTTCGATTACGACGAGGCGCGCCAGCCGCCCCGCCTCACAGCCACCACCGCTTCGCGCATCAACCCGGCCGGCACCCGCTCCGTGGAGAAGACGGAGTTCTTCTATCAGTCCGACGATCCCAAGGCCACCCACACCCGCACCCTGCGCGTCCACAACCCGGCCTTGAACGACACCACTCTGGAGTGGACGCCCAACACTTCCACGGACCTTATGACCGCGGAGGACGCCAACTTCCTCTACGACGCCCAAGGCAACCTCGCCCGCACTGAGACCGTGCGCTACGGCGCCCAGTGGGATCCCAACGTGCCCGGCACCTTCCGCCGCGACTCGAACATCGGATTGACCGTGGAGTTGACGGACTACAAGGCCAACGAGTTTGGCCAGGTCACGCGTTCCGATAAAGAGATCTATACGGACTTCCTGGAAGACCCCGAATTCGTCCAGGAAGACCAGGGCAAAACCAAGAACAACCGGCAAAGCGCCTTCCTCCCCGCGAACTATCTGACCTTTAATCAGGGCGGCCAAAGGACCGAGGAAACGGCCCTTTTCAGCTACAACGGCCGCCTCGTGGAAGAGTCCAGGGTCTTCACCGTGAAGCCCCTGGGCAACGTCCTGGTGGAAAAATCGGTTTTTGAAGCTTACGATAAGTCGGACCGGACCCAGCAATCCAACAGCGTCTTGGTGGAAGGCATCACTAAGGGCGGGATCACGGATCGCGGTGAGTTCTTGAAAACCTTCGGCTTCGGCGCCTCCGTGGCCGCCGTCCTGGCCGATCCGGTCCTGAAGACGGACGGCTACGCCCGCACCTTCACGGCTCGGAGCGGGTATGAATACGACTCGGCCGGCTTGGCGAGCAAATACTCGGAGAGGACCGAAACCACCGCCTCGCCCAAGCGGGTGCAGATCCGCGACACGTCCAACATCCAGTATGACGCCCAGCGCCGCTTAAGATCCAACAGCACGGTGGAAACGGACTACGAACTCATGCCGGACACCAGCCTCCGCAAGATGGCCGAGCGCACGGTGACGCTGGACGCCACGGGCGGCTACGACAAGCATGGCCGACTGAAAAACTTCACCCGCACCACCACCGACCGGGACCTCATGACCCGGGAGGCTATTTCCCATGTTTTCTCGCCGGCGGACGGCAAGGTGCTTTCCAGCACCATCGACGCCGTGCAGCAGCACAAGACGAACGCCTCCGCCTTCACCCGCGCTTATAAGGAGGTTCTCTACTACGACACCTTCGACACGGTCTTCGGCCGCACCCTGAAACAGCGCCGTGAAGTGTTTGAAGGAGCCAAGCGAACACTGGAGACCAGCCGAACGGAGTACGGCGACTTCGGCCGCGTGGATACCACCGCCACGGAACGCCGGGAGACGGCCTGGAACGCCGCCACCCAGACCCTGAACCCTGCCCTTCTGGACAAGACCGTCACCATTGAAACCAAGGCCACCCTTTACGACGACCTGGGACGCATGAAAGACTACACCCGAACCACCGCGGACGGGGACCGCATTACCCTGGAGACCGTGACCGGCGCCGAATACGACGACGATAACCAATTGGAGAAGAGCACCACCCTCCTGCGGGAGATGGACGTGGATGGCAACGGAACCTTGGGCGCCCGTCTGGACCACTCCGCCACCGTCACCATCGAGAACACCTACAACCTCCTGGGCCAGGTGACCCAAAACATCCGCGCCACGGTGGAAAAAGAGGCCGACGGCTCGGACCAAAAGAAGGAGATCAAGGAAACCGCCACCTACACCTACCTTGTGGGCGGCCAGGTGGACCGGCAGACCTCCCTCTTTGAGGAAACCGACACGACCACGGTCCAGGGCGGGACGGTGCTGAACCGCGCCTACAAAGTCATCACGGACTATACACCGGCTTCCTACAGCGACGGCCTGGGCTTGGCGACGTCCTGGATCCGCACCACCCAGGAAGAGGACAAGGAAACCATGGAAACCGCCACGGCCAAATACGACAACAGAGGCCGGCTGGAAAAGACCGACGCCACGGTCACGGAGCAAGACTTTAAGGGTTCCTACGACATAAGCCGTAATTTCGCCACTTCCACCCTCTTCACTTATAACAGCGTCGGCCAGGTGATCGGCACCTCGCGGAAGCTCACGGAGAACGGTGGTGCCAAGATCACCGACGAAGTGTCGGAGTCCCTCGGCTACGACAAGCAGGGCCGCATGAACAGGACCATCTACCGCATCACCGAGAAAAGCGTTTCGGACAACGGCGCCTCCTTGGACCACACCCGGGTCGTCACCGCGGAAAATACCTTCAACGACATGGGCCTGCTGGAGCAAAGCGACCGATCCACGGAGGAGCGCTACAAGCTCTCCGAAAACTCCTATGTGTCCCGCGTTTTCCTGGAGCAATTGCGGGATATCCGTTATTTGCTCAATGGTCAAATGGACGCCTACACCGCCGTTCTGTCCGAGTTCGGCGTCAAGCCCACCACGCTGCGGAACTCCAACATCCAATACAATGGCCTGGGACAGATCCTGACTTTTGAGCGCACCAGCCTCCCCGAAGGTGTGCGGCGGGCGTCCTGGGAAAAGACCGCCAACGCCTACGATGCCCAGGGCCGCGCCGCCTCCAACATCACTTACTCCGAGGACAGGTTGTATGCCGTTATCGACCCGGATCTCAGCCAGAACCCGCCCTACCAGAGGAGCCGGGCCGGCCTCACGGTGGCGGATAATTTCGTCTATAACAATTTGGGACAGTCCCTTCGCTCCAACAAGACCACCTATGAGTTGGACCACCTCTCGCTCCAGACCACCCCCGCGCTGGCCCAAACCGTTTTGGACAGCCCTAACGATGATACCCGCTACATCAAGAAAACCACGGAGCGAGTCCACCAAAACCCGGACAGCTCCTACATCAACACCACCTATGACATCGAAGGCCGTTTGGCCTCCAGCCATCTCGATCTGCGCGAAACCGGCCGTGGGGAGGGTACGGAAGGGAATCTTGACCATGCGTTCAGCGTGAAGATGGGGGACATGCGATACGACCACAGCCGAGGCCTCCTGGCTTCCTACACCCGAACCACCTACGACGGCAATAAAACCGTGACGGACCGCGTCTCCTCCATCGGTTACGACGGCTACGGCCG
>JACQPF010000366.1 GCA_016207625.1 Elusimicrobiota bacterium
CCACAAAGTGGTCCGGTTGAACCCGTTCTTCCCCATGGCGAGATACTTCATCGGGAACGTCTACAACGATTGGGGCTCCACGCTCCACACGCAAAGTTTGGAGGCCCGCCAAAAAGGGAACTTAGATTTGGCCCAGACGCTGAAGAAGCGGGCGGAAGAGACGTGGGGGAAGTCTTTGGAAACCTACGGGAAGCTGAAGGAGTTCGCCCCGAATTACGTGCAGACCCACCATCAAGTCGGGCTCGTCTACCTGAAAATGGGCGATATGGAGAAGAGCTGGGGGAACGAGGAGAAAGTCAAAGACTATTGGGACACCGCGCTCAGCCATTTCGGCCTCTATCAAAACCTGGATCCTGTTTTCCCGCCGAATTTTTACCGGATGGCGTATATCCATTTTGCGCGCGGTGACCATGACAAAGCCGAGGCGGCCTATCTCGCCGCGTTGAAATACAACACGAAGAACGTGGTGGGGCGTGTCTATCCGGACCGGAACGCGGAAACGTACGTCAACTTGGGCCGCCTGGCCTATATCCAGCTCGTCAATAAATATCCCGGCCGAAACGTGCTGCCGAAAGACGCCGAGGAGTTCTCGAAGGCCGAGTCCTTTTACCAGTCCGCTTTGGACATCGCTCAGGCGCTGAGCGCGGACCGGGACCGTTGGGTGTTCGATTCCATGAAAGGATTGGCCGTCCTCTATTCTCGAGCCAACGTCAACGATAAAGCCACCGATCTGTGGCTTAAGCTTCGAGCGATGCGGCCGGACGACCCCGATGTCCAAATGGTGTTCCAAACAGGAAGAAAGTAGTTTTTTCGCAGGGCGCGTCCTCTATGGATTATTGGCCCTCCTGCACATCGTCTGCCCCCTTCTCTTCTTCACCGACCTGACCCGTAACCCTTATTTCACGCAAATCAGCCTCCTTTACGCCGGCGTGTTCCTGGCCCTGGGCTTATACGCCGCCGGAGCGATTGCGAAAGGGCAGTTCCGTTTCACCCGCACGGGGTTCGACGGCCCCCTCTTGATCCTGACGGCCCTCATGGGTCTCGCCTGGGGGGTGTCCTGGGTGCAGCATCCCGCGTTGCGCCTGCCCATCTGGAACGAAGGCGGCCGCGTCACGATGTTTTGGCTGGTCAACTGCTTGGCGGTTTTCGGGCTCGCGGTTCAGCTGCGCGACGAAGCTTGGGACGAAAGGTTCCGTTGGATGATCATCCTCGTCGGCGTGCTGGCGGGGGGCTACGGCATCCTGCAGTACACGGGGCATGAGTTCATCTGGCCGAAGTCGCTGAACCCCTACAACGGCCGGCCGGTGTCGACCTTCGGGAACCCCAACTTCCTTTCCTCTTACCTGGTCCTTTTGCTCCCGCTGGCGTTCGTCGAGATGTTGTCGTCGGAATCGACGCGGAGGAGGGCCGCTTTCGCGGCGGCGTTCCTCGTCACCGCTGTGGCCGTCATCTGCACGATGACCCGCTCGTCCTGGATCGGCGCTCTCGTCGCCATGGCCGCGGTCGTTTGGCTGACGCGGAAGCAGATGGCCTTCCGCAAGAAATGGGTGGCGGGGATTTTCGTGTTCGTCGTGATGATCGCCGCGTTTTGGCCCACGAGCCCCTTGGCGGGGAAATCCGTCCGGCCCGCGGAGCGCATCGCGGAACTGGTTCAAGGGGTCGCCGGAGAGAAAATCTACGGCTCGTGGCATCAGAGGCTGATGATCTGGTCCTGCGCCTGGGACATGGTCCGGGAGCGACCCATCCTCGGGAAGGGATGGGGCTGTTTCGAGCTCTTCTATCCCTTTTACCAGGGATGGTATCTGGCGGACCATGTCTTCCAGGGGTTCCGCACCCACGCCAACAACGCGCACAACATCGTCCTGGAAATATGGTCCCAATTGGGCACGGCCGGCATGGGGATCTTCCTATGGATCGGGCTCCTCGTCGTCGAATCCTCGCGGCGGGGCATCCCTCTTTTACCGGAGAAAGAGCGGCTTCCGGCATGGGCGCTCTTCGCGGGGATCGCCGGCATGATGGCGGACAACTTCTTCGGCAACGTGTCCTTGTTCTTCGCCGTGCCGGCTTTCCTCTTTTGGTGGATGATGGGAACGCTGGCCCGGACTGCGTTCCCGCGCGGCGAGGGCGTTCATCGCGCTCGCGGCGCGCTCGCCCTCGGGTTGGGAGGCCTGCTCTTCGGTTTCTGCGCCGTCGGCATGTTCCGCGCGTTCCGCCATTGGCGCGCGGAGGTCAATTATTTCGCCGGTTTCAAAAAGGCCAAGCAGGGAGAGATGCGCGACGCCGTCGCCTTCCTTGAAAAATCGTATCGCGACCGGCGTTGGGAAGTGAACAACAATTACGAACTGGGCAACGCTTACGCCCGCCAGGCGAGGTGGTCGGAAGAAAAGGGCCTGCCTCAAGAGAGCCGGCGCTTGTTCGGGAAGGCGTTGCACGCCTATGATGAGGCCATCGCCGCCAACGCCGGGTACGATGAGATCCATTTCAATAAAGCGGCCATCCTGACCCAAATGGACAGGACCGAGGAAGCCGTCCTCCATTACCGCGCGGCTCTCGTCATCAACCCCATGTCTTTGGAATCGTATCGGGCGCTCGGGAACGTCTATTTGGCTCAAGTGTCCTCGCTGGATTCCGCCGGTTCTCAGGAAAAGGCGCCGCTGGAACACGCGGTCGATCATTACGAGCGAGCCGTTTTCTATTTCCCCGACGATAAAGATCTCTGGAACAACCTCGGGTATCTCCGCACGCGCCTGAACCATAACGAAAAAGCCCTTGAGGCGTATGCCCGGGCCTACCGGTTGGACGTGACCTTTTCCGTGGCTTGGAAGAACATGCGGATCGCCTTGGTTTCCCTGGGCCGGACCGATCACCCCCTGTTGGCCGTCCCTTCCTTGTGGCAACAAGCTCAGAAAGACATGGAGCAGCAGAGGTGGGCCGACGCCCGCCGCCGTGTCGAAGACGTTCTGGCTCGAGGGATGGAGGATGTTCAGGTTCGGAAGGCCTTGGCTTTCCTTCGCGACAAATGAATATAAATCCACAGGATGTTCCGTTGGCCCGCTTGATGTGTGATGGGCTGGAAGAGACCGTGGCCTGTCTAAAAGCGGCGCGCCTTGAATTCTCGCCGCGTTTCCTCCGATGCAAAGAAGAGGCGGCTCAACTCTCAAGCCAGGCGGGTTTCCTCCTGGCGCAATCCGCGAGGGATGTTTTCTATTTTTCCGGGAATATTGTTTCGGAGATGGCGTTGTTCCGCGTGGGCCCGGATGAGCCGTTGATCCGCATGATGGAGGCTTCCCGTGCCGTCGCGTTTCAGCTTTTGGCGGCGCTGGCTGAGCCTTCCAAATCCTCGAAAGGCCGGCAAGCCTTGGAGGAAGCCCGCGCGCAGCGCCGGCACGTGCAAAATCTTTATGAGGCGGCCCTCAAGGGCCTGATGAACAGGCGGAACTCCGTGGACGTGCTCAAGACGCGTGAAATCTATCGCAGCGCCAAGCTCTTAGCGGATGGATTGGCCCGGAGTTTCCGGCCGATCGAGGAGATCCTGGTTCAATGAGGATCCCCAAGGGACTTCGCTACAGGCTCATGGGGTTTTTTGCTTTGAGCCTGGTTGTGACCACGTTGGTGACCGGCGCCGTGGTGATGGCCAGCCTGA
>JACQPF010000363.1 GCA_016207625.1 Elusimicrobiota bacterium
AGGACAACAAGCTCACGTTCATCCTCACGGGCGCGGACCGTGCCGGCGGGCAAATGAAGGCGTTCGTGCCCGTGGAAGGCCAAACCCAGGCGCTTTACGTGAAATTCGGCTGGAACGGGCGTACCTGGGGTCTGGGAGAAAATAACCTCTCCCCCGAGGCGCGAAGCGCCCTCGGCGATGTCTTGGCTCGGGGAGACTACCGTGCGATCAACATCTATGAGTTCTCCGTTTTCCGGGACTCGTCCGGCAAAGCCCTCTTTAAAATCACCGGAAAGAATTCCCTGGGCCATCAGCTGTTCGGGGGAGCGTTCCTGGACGACAAGGACGCCTACGTCCCCTGGTTCGTGGAGATATCTCTGCAGGGAGGAACCTGGCAGGTTGGGAAAACCAGTCTTTCCCAGGCCGGGGCCTCGGTCTTGAGAGAAAACCTGGCGGGCGGCCGGTTCGCCCAGGTGGTGGACTTCACCGTTTGGGGAACAGTCAACGGGAAGGAGCTTTTCGGCTTAACCGGCTTGGACGTGAACGGCAACCAGACCTTTGGCAGCGGCTTCACGGATCTCATGGGCCGATACCAGGCCGGCCTCGGCGTGAACGCGAGCACGGTGGTGGAGGCCTTGGGGGAAGACGGATCTTTCGTCTACCGGGTGATCGGCGGGGATGAGAAGGCGAGAGCCAAG
Source organism: Elusimicrobiota bacterium (assembly GCA_016207625.1). GTDB lineage: Bacteria > Elusimicrobiota > Elusimicrobia > FEN-1173 > FEN-1173 > JACQPF01. Next base: position 678 of record JACQPF010000363.1, read on the forward strand.
CTCGAAAGCGACCTCAACCGAATCGCCGGCGGGGATCGGCTGTCCGGCCTGTCCGTGAGTTTCCAAATGGACCCGCGGGGGAACGTGGTCTACACCTTCACCCTGAGCAAGGACGGGGTGGGAATGCAGGGGGGGTCCCTCACCAACGGCCTCACGGGAGAGTATGGGTCCTACTTGGCCACTGTCGGAATCGATGGAAATTGGAAAATATACGAGAACGGCGTGGAGAACCGGGCGCTGGAAGGCAAACTCAACGATGCTCTGGGCGGCGGTGATAAAAAAGGAAACCTGAGCCTCTCCAGCGATGCCTTGGGCCGTCTCGGCCTCGTCTTCAATAAAGAAGGGGAAAACGAAAGGACCTTCGTTCAAATCGAGTGGGATGCGGCGAAGGGCGACTACACCACCTTGAGCGCCAAGACATCGCGGGAGAGATCATCCTGGGCGGTGGTCCTGTCCAAGGACGGCGTGGCGGACCGGGAGAAAAGCGCCGCCTTAGCCCGTGAGCTGGACGCGCGAAAAATCGAGGGACGACCCGAGGTGTACCTGGCTACGGACGAGCTCGGCGGGTTGACTTTCAGCTTCACGGGCAAGGACGCCTCCGGGAACGTGGTCTTCGGCATGTCCGTGGACGACGGCAAGGGCGGGTACGTCGTGCGGAGCGAGACCCTCCAAAGAAACGCGGACGGGACTCTCTCGGTCGTGGCCGACGCGGACACCGGCGACGACGCCATGGAAGCCCGGCTCAACGAGGAACTCAGCGCCCGCGGCGTGACGAGCCTTTCGGCTCTGTCCTTCTTCCTGGATGAGTTCGGGAACGTGGGCTTTTATTTCGCGGGCACGGACAAAGACGGCGGCCTCGCCTTCGGCCGGTCCTATTTGGATGAAACGGGGGCCATTGCCTCCCACAGCGAAACGCTGCGGCGGGAGAACGGGCTTTGGGTGGTCGTGGACGCGGGCGCCGCGGGAGACTCCGCGGATGACGACATGGAGGCCGCCTTAGTCAAAGAGCTGAACCTCCGCGGCGTGGCGGTGGTTTCAAGCCTCTCGTTTTATGAGGACGGTTCCGGGAACCTCCAGTTCAACGTGAGGGGCGTCGCGATGAACGGCGACATCGTGTTCGGATCCTCCTTCCTGAAGGGGGAAAACCTGTCGTCCCACAGCGAGGCTGTTCGCTATGTGAAGGACGAGCGGACCGGGCAGTATTCCTGGACGGTCGCGCAGGACCGCGACAATACCGAAGGGGACAACCTCCTGGAAGACGCGTTGCAGGAAACGCTGAACGGAGGCGGGTTCTCGACTCTCTTCGGGCTCTCGTTCTCCATCGGGGAGGGCGGACGCCTCGGGTTCAAGGCGCAGGGCATGACCGCCACGGGCGGCTTTGTGTTCGGCGAATCCGTCGTTGTGGGCGGGGAATACACGGCGCAGTACGCCGAGGTTTTCCGGAACGGTGGAGAGGGGGCGTGGCAAGTGGGCCGGCACAGCGGGTCCGTGGACGCCGGCGCCCTGGAAGGGCGGCTGAACAGCCGGGCCTATCGGCTCGTGACCGTCTCCGACCTGTCGTTTTTCACCGACGGTAACGGGGATCTGGACTTCGCCTTATCGGGCCTCGGCGAAATTCCCGTGAAGAATTATGCCTCGGCCGGGGGAGCCGCGCTGGTTTGGAACAAGGATGGCGGCAAGACGCTGGTGCGGATCACGGCGTTCAAAGACCTCTATTCCTACAGCGGCGAGGACCGACAGGGCAACACCGTTTTCACCTATCTCGACAGCTCCACGGGCCGTGAGATGTCCTTCGTCATTGACTCCCAGGGGACCCTCTTCTTCAGCGCCTCCTTCGACGCGGACGCCAAAAACCTTTTGCAGGGCCATATGGACAACCTCAAGGGCAAAGCGGATTGGTTGTCCGCCGGCAAGAACACAGCCTGGCGTTTCTCCGCCGGTGAGGGCGGAACGGTCCGCATCGAAGCCCTGGAGTTGAGCTCGAAAAACGTTCCCACCGGGAACAGCGTCGCCCTGGCTTTCCGGACGTCGGCCTTTGGGATCTACAAATCCCAGGAGGGAAAACCGGGAGTAGAAGAACAATGGAAGACGTATCGGGAAAACCGGAAGGGACCGGGTCTCAGCGTCTCGGAAACCACCATTGAAATCACGGAGGAAACCGTCATCGGGAACAACGGCCGGGACTTCGTATATGTGGCCACCCTGAACGAGGGGACCGGAAAAATGAACGAGGTTTACAAGGGCGAGAATGCACTGAAGACCTACGCTCTGGAGGATTTGAACGCCTTCGTGGACCAACAAGTCGGGACGGACGCCCGGGTCTCCTTCCGAAACGGGATCCTCTTCGCCTCGGGTGAGCAGAAAAACCTGCAGATTTCCCTGGCCCTGGAAGGGAATTCCATGGCTTCTGATGGGATTTCCCTTTCTTTCGGAATCGGCCAGATCTCCGGTAAGAATGGAGAATTCCAGGGGCTGATCACGGTGGAGCGAAAGGATGCGGAAACGAGATACGTCTACGACGTCAAGGACTTGACCTCTTCGGTCATTCGGGAAACGGAATCCGAGGGCGGCGTTGAGCCGCAAAAGGCCGACCTGGCGAGAATGATGGAAACTCCGGGCGCCGAGGTCTCCCTGACCGGCACGAATGAGTTCAGCGTGGTCCTCCGGGGCGAGGAGGGAGAGGTCGTCGAAAAGATGGACGTGTCTTGGGGGGTGAACAAGGACTCCAAGCTCTTCGACGGGAACCTGGCCTATTTCGCGGACATGGGGAACGGCGAGGGCCTGCAGATCCAAGCCTATGTTCAGGACGGCGCATCGAAGCCGGAATTGGTCCCGGATTTCCAGGTCGGGTTCCAGAAGGCCCAGGATGTTTCGCAGGTGTGGATGACGTCCACCGGCGGGTTCGTTTTCGCCACGAAGGAAACGGATTCCAGCGGACGCCGTGTTCAAGCCATCCTCTACGCCGGCGGCATCACGGGCGGAGACATCAACATCAACGGCCGGGAATACGAAAACAAGGTGGATGAGATCAGGCCGTCCGTCACCGGCATGATGGGAGACACGACGGTGGCCCTTGGACAATTCGGGCAGCCAGCCTACAACCTGCAGGATCGAATGACGAACGACGGCGTTGAGATGGTCGAATTTGTCTCGGGAGACGAAAGGTCGGCCGGCGGATCGCCCTTCGCCCTCCTCAAGGTTACGGACATCGCCAAAGGAGAGTCCCGCGGGAACCGGATCGCCTTCGACGCTCTTCAGCAATACATGAAGGGAGGGTTCGGCACCTCTCTCTATGACGTCGCGGTGAAGGACGGGGGATATCAAGTGAATTTCCGGAGCCGGTTCGGCCAGATGTCCCTCAGCCTGGCCCCGAGTTTCCGCAACTTCAACGCTCAAGTCGGGTATACGACTCAAGTGTCCATCGTTGTGGACAAATACCGGGGTTCCGAGGCGGACCTGTTTTTCAGAGGGTTGAAGGACCTGCCGACCCTGGTGCAAAAGATGTTCAGCGGTCCCGAATACGCCCACCTGAGCTGGGAAGCGAAAGCGTTGCGTTGGATCGGTGTGGGAGCGGTGGTCATCGGTGTCATCGCGTTGGCGGTCCTCTCGTTGGGAATGGCGATCCCGGCTTTGGGATCCGTGCTCGCGGGACTGGCCATCTTGGCTGGCGCGCAAGCCGGTGTGGCCGTCAGTGGGGTGGGATCCTTCATTTCGGCCATGGCGTTGATCGGTTTCGGAATCTCTCTGGCGGTTCAAGCGCCCCTCATAGATACGATGGTGAAGACTCAAGGACAAAGCATCGCTGAAATGGATGGCCTCAGCCAAGCCATCGCCATCGCGGCGACCCTGGTGGTGGCGGTGTCGGTGGTCCTGTTGGCGGCAACAATGCTCCACGTCTTGGCCTTGGGGGCGGCCGTGAAATCCATCATCAACATCACGTTGGTCGTGGGGATCACCCTTTTCCAAAACGCGAACGGCATCGGCCAAGGCGTTCAGGAGTCGGGGATCATCGGGTTCCTCGGTGGTTTATGGAAGGGCATGGCGTTGGCCGGCCAATCCCTTTTCGCCGTGGGCGCGCTGACGACCCTGGGCGCGATCGCCGTCGTGGCGTTCCAACTCGCCGCCGGGCCATGGGTGTTGGCCTTGGGGGTCATCGGTATGATCTTGATGGCCGGCGCGC
>JACQPF010000370.1 GCA_016207625.1 Elusimicrobiota bacterium
CCTGGGCGGCGCGCCTGGGCAATTGGAGCATGCGGCCCTGGCCGGGCTACTTGATGGCGGCGATCGTCCTCTATTTGGTTTACGAGTTCGTGGGGGTTTTCGGCGCGGGCACGGCCGTCGACTTCTTCGAAGAGGTCCTCTTCGGCCGCTACATCAACCCGGCCGCCGAGAGCCTGGCCCGTTGGCTCCTGCCCTCAGCGTTCCTGCAAGAGATGTTTGTGGGCCCCTACGGGATCGTCAGCATGGCCCTGACTTATGCCTTCGCCCTCATCCTGCCCATCGTGACCACGTTCTTCATCGCGTTCGGGCTCCTCGAAGATTCCGGCTATCTGCCCCGCCTCTCCGTCATTTTGGACCGGTTGTTCCGGCTGATGGGGCTGAACGGGCGCGCGGTGCTCCCCATCGTGCTCGGGCTGGGCTGCGACACCATGGCCACCATGACGACGCGGATCCTGGACACGAAGAAAGAGCGGATCATCGTCACCATCCTCCTGTCCCTCTCCATTCCCTGCTCGGCGCAATTGGCCGTGATCTTGGGGATGACGGCGGGCCTCTCGGCTAAGGTGCTCCTGGTGTGGTTCGCCGTGTTGGCCGGCACGACGCTGGCGGTCGGGTGGGGGTCCTCCCGCCTCCTGCCGGGCTCCCGGTCCACGTTCATCATGGAAATACCGCCCATCCGGCGCCCCCTTCTGGGGAACATCGTGCAGAAAATGAAAGCCCGCTTGATGTGGTATTTAAAGGAGGTGGTGCCGCTTTTCATATGGGGCACCCTGGCGCTTTTTTTACTCGACAAGCTCCATTTGCTAAAATGGATCGAAAGGGCCGTTTCTCCCGTTGTGCAGACTTTCCTCGGCCTTCCCGTGGAAGCCACCGAAGCCTTCATCATCGGGTTCTTCAGGCGGGATTACGGCGCAGCCGGCCTCTACCACCTCCAAAAGCAAGGATTCCTGAACTTCCACCAAGTGACGGTCAGCCTGGTCTTGATCACTCTCTTCATGCCCTGCATCGCGCAATGGATGATGGTGATCAAGGAACGCGGATGGAAATGGGCGACTGTGATTACTGCGCTTGTGTTGGGGATCGCCCTGTTGATTGCGGGAGCGTTGAATGGATTGTTGAGCTTGTTCCCGTGGATCGTCTCATGAGATGTTCAATGAAGGATGCGATACTATGTATAATTTCGAGACCTATGCCGTTCAGTTTCAAGACTTGGATTTCAGGGGCGCACGACTCAGTCTCTTGGGGATTGGGTTTGCGTTGGCATTCCGTATCTTTTAATTCTTCAGCGAAAGGCGCGCGCACATGAGCGAAAACCAAAAGTTCGCCATCCCCAACCCCGAGCAGGAAGACATCGAAGAAGCCCTCGGCGTGATCTGGCACCGGATGGAGGAGGGGGCTTATGCCAAAGCGGACATCCTCCCGGTGTTGAAGGGCGGCGTCGGCCCTCACGTGCTGGACGTCTTGCTGAAGCGGGGCTATGTGCGGGAAGACGGAGAGAGCCTGGCGTTCACGGCCGAGGGGAAGCCCTTGGCGAAAGACATCATCCGCCGGCACCGCCTCGCCGAGCGGCTTTTGTCGGACGTCCTGAACATCGACAAATCCGCCCTGGACCCCAACGCCTGCAAATGGGAACACATCATTTCCCCGGAGGTCACCGAATCCATCTGCACGCTCCTCGGCCACCCCGTGGAATGCCCTCACGGCTCCTCCATTCCGTCCGGGGAATGCTGCCAGAGGGAAGAGAGCCGCCTGGAACCGATCGTCGTCTCCATGGACCGGATGTCGGCGGGAGAGGAAGGCAAGATCGCCTACGTGCGGCTTCAAGACCACCCCGAACTGCACAAGCTCTTGTCCCTCGGGGTGATCCCGGGGGTTCCCGTCCACATGCATCAAACGTTTCCGACCATCGTCATTCAACTGGGAGAGAGCCAGTTGGCCCTTGAGGAAAGCGCGGCGAAGAATATCTATATAAGGAAGAGTTGACGATTTTTCGTGAAGCGGTTGAATAAATATCCTAAAATATCTCAACGCACCGGGAGAAAAATATCGTGCCATTGCCCAAGTTGACAAAACCCATCGTTTTTTTCGATCTGGAGACCACGGGGTTGATCGTGGAACTGGACCGGATCGTTGAAATCGCCCTCCTGAAGATATTCCCCAACGGCGAGACGTTTCAATTGTGCCAGCGTTTCAATCCCGAAATGAAGATCCCGGCGGAGTCCTCCGCGGTGCACGGCATCCTGAACGAGCATGTCGCGGGAGAGCCGCGATTCGCGGAAATGGCTTCAAAGCTGTTTGAGATTTTTTCGGATTCCGATCTCGGCGGCTACAACGTGCAACGGCTCGACATCCCGCTCTTGATCAAGGAATTCGCCCGCGCCGGGTGCGTCTTTTCCGTCGAGGGGCGCCGCGTGCTGGACGCCTGCAGCATCTTCCGGGAAAAAGAACGGCGGGATTTGACGGCGGCCTATAAGTTTTATTGCGGGAAGGATTTGGTCGGCGCCCACGGGGCGGAGGCGGACAACCGCGCGGCCTACGAGGTGTTCCTCGCACAGTTGGACCGGTATCCCGACCTGCCGGGCGACCTGGACGGCCTGCATGACTTTTGCCGCAAGAGCGACCCGCCCAACACGAACTGCGAGGGCCGAATCGTCTGGCGCGACAACGAGGCGTTCTTGAATTTCGGAAAATACCGGTATCGATCTTTGGCGGAAATCGCCAAGAGCGACCTCGGGTATTTGGATTGGATCATCAACAAAGGGGAATTCCCGAAAGAGCTCATCGAGATTTGCCGGCAGGCGAAAAAAGGCATTTTCCCTCGAAGAGGAAACGGCTCCGAACCCGCGGGGGCGGCGTAACCCAGGAGGCTCCATTGAACCAAACGCAAGCGCAGGACACTCATCCCTCATCCGGTGGTTTGAAATATTGGCTCTTGATCGGAGCCATGACGGCGGTCTGCCTCCAGTGGCTCGTGTTGAGGGCCCTCCATTGGGAGGGGAACGTGATCCTGGCGGCGGTACTTCCCGGCGTGGCTATTTTCGCGGCGGCCTATGTGCTGTCGTGGGGTGCGGATTTGCTTCAGATGGATGTCCCTCAGACGCTGGCCCTGGCGCTTTTGGCCCTCATCGCGGTGCTGCCGGAATACGCTGTGGATATGTACTTCGCTTGGATGGCGGGGAAAGACCCGTCCTATATGTCCTGGGCCACCGCCAATATGACCGGCTCCAACCGGCTCCTGATCGGCCTCGGCTGGCCGATCGTTCTGGCGGGATATTGGTGGGGGACTCGGAAGAGGGTGATCGTATTGGAACCCCATCATAAAGTGGAGTTCCGCGCGCTCTTCATCGCCACGGTGTATTGCTTCATCATACCGCTGAAGGGGACTCTGTCCCTCATTGATTTCTTCCTGCTCGTGGCGGTTTTCGTTTATTACTTGTACGGCGCCATGCAGGCCCATGTCACGGAACCCGAGCTGGAGGGGCCGGCGGAATACATTTCACAAAAGGGCACGACCGTCCGGCGGTTGTTCACCCTGTTCTTTTTCGCGCTGGCGGGGATCACGATTTTCTTTTCGGCCGAGCCGTTCGCCGAGGGGCTTCTCAGCGCGGGAAGGGTCTTGGGCGTGGAAGAGTTCATCTTGGTCCAATGGCTGGCGCCCTTGGCCTCGGAATCTCCGGAGTTCATCGTCGCGGTGCTCTTCGCCCTGCGCGGCCTTTCCGGGGCCAGCCTCGGGACCCTCATTTCCTCAAAGGTGAACCAATGGACCCTCTTGGTGGGAATGCTGCCTCTCGTCTTCGCCATCTCGGGCGGCCATATGGGCCCCATGCGCATGGACAGCCGGCAGGTGGAGGAAATCCTGCTGACCGCGGGGCAATCTTTTTTCGCCCTCGCGTTGGTCATTGATTTCACCTTCAGTTTCAAAGAGGCTCTCATCCTGCTCGTCCTCTTCTCGACGCAGCTTTTCTTTACGGACCCCGCGGTGAGATACGTCTATGCCGTCTTCTATATTGTGGCGGGAGCCGCGATGCTCGCCTTCTCCCGCCCGCGCCGGGAATCCTTGCTGGGGCTGTTCCGGAAGTAGTTTAAAACAACAGCGAGAGCGACAGGCGGTGCGTGAGGGCCAAGTCGCCCAGCGGCACGATCCCGTAGTCAATGGCGTATTTCCGGGATTGTGCCCCGAACCCCAGAGACACTCCTGTCAGTCCGTCCACATCTTCCAACGTCAATGAGTTGAACCCCGCCCGGAGTGCGGTGTTCCAGCCGCTCACCATCAGGAAAACGTATTCCATCCCAACCGCGCCATAAGGATCGCTGTCTTTAGGGAACGCCAAATCAAGGCTGGCGATCCAATGGGGAGGCAGGCGCGCCATGCTTCCCAGCCGGATCACGAACGGGAGGGCCGCTCCTTCGCGATCAAACTGCAGGTGGCCGCCGATGTTGGCCAATGTCACGGCCGCCCTCAGCCGGTCTTCCCAGGCGAACGGGGTCAACACGCCAAAATCAAAACTGGTCGTTCGAGTTGTTTTTTTTAACGTGGAATTGACGAGTTTCCAAGCGCCTCCAAAAGAAAACCGACGGTATTCAAGAGCATACCCGAGCATCATCGCGGTGTCGTTGGGCGAGAACCGTCCGACCTCGTTGCCGGAGGCGTCCCGTTCGGTCACGCGGCCCGGGGAGAAATGGAGGAGAGCCGCCCCGATGGCGCCGTCGATGGTTTCCCGGTCCAGGTTTTGCGCGTATGCGGCGAAATCGAAAAAACTGGAATCGATATACGCGGCGTGGGAGAACGTGGCCGATCGGCTCCGGACCTCGTTCAGCGCCGCGGGGTTCCAAGCCAAGGCTTCCGCGTTGTTCACCACGGCGCTGTACGCC
>JACQPF010000376.1 GCA_016207625.1 Elusimicrobiota bacterium
ACATCTTCATCTGCTCCGGCGTGGTGTTCTGCGCCTCGTACATTATCACGATCGCGTCGTCGAGGGTGCGGCCGCGCATGTACGCCAGGGGAACGATTTCGATCGTCTCCTCGTCCCTCAACATGCGGAAACGGTCCGGACCCACCATGCCGTAGAAAGCGTCGTACAATGGCTTCAAATAGGGATGCACCTTCTCGTAGAAGTCTCCGGGGAGGAAACCCAGCTTCTCGCCCGCCTCCACCACCGGACGCGTGAGCACGATGCGCGCCGCTTTGCCCGTCTCCAGAGCGGCCACCGCGCTCGCCACCGCCAAATACGTTTTCCCCGTTCCGGCCGGACCGATCCCGAACACGAGGTCATGCGTGTGGATGGCGTTCTCATAGGCTTTCTGCTGCGGCGAGAGCGGCCGGATGGCCCGGCCCGTCACCGTGACGTACACCACATCGGCCGCGGCCGGGGTCTTGTGGGCCGGCACGCCGTGGGCGGGAACTTCCAGAACGTCGGGGGCGCGTCCCTTTTGGTGCGCCCGGGCGGACCGCCGCATCTCCGTCAGAGTGGCCAGCGCCTGCTCCACCGGCCGCGGACGGCCCCGCACGGCCAGGGAAAGCCCGCCCCCCATCTCCGCCGCGGAGGGCCGGACGAAGATCTGGACGCCGAACCGGTGCTCGAGCTCCTTCAGGTTTCGGTCGTGCTGGCCAAAGAGGAGGACCGCTTCCTCCTGGTCCTGCAATGCCATTCGTTTCGTGACCATGTCGGTTATGGGCGCCTCGCCTATTTATTCCAGCGATATTCTTCCAAAACGGATTCCGGATTATTTCTTTCCGGTTCGGACAAGGGAGGGATCACGAGCAGTTGTTTCGGAAATATCACGTGAGGATTGCGGATCAAATGCCGGTTCGCCTCGTAGATCTTGGGCCATAGATAGGGATTGCCGTAGTGCTCTTCGGCGATACGCCAGAGACAGTCGCCGGATTCCTGCCAAATCCAGACTTTCTTCACAACCGTCCCGGTGGGGTGGGAAGCCGCGCGGTTCCCCTCATCAGCAACGGGAGCCTCCGCCACGGGGACGTCTTCGGGCGCGGGAGCTTCGGGGAGAGGAGCCTCCGCCTGGGCGGTCTGCCGCCCTGTGGCGCAACCCGCGCTCAGAAAGGGGCACAGAAAAAAAAGGAACGCCACTCCCCACGCCCCGACGGAACGGGCTTCCCGGCCTCTTTTTAGTTTAGCCCCCCCTAGGTGGTTTGTCAACGTGGCGGAACGGGGGCCAGCCTTAAACCAACGTCCTTCAATTGCCCTTCCTCCACCGGCGAAGGCGCCCCGCTCATGGGGTCCGAACCTTTTTGGGTTTTGGGATAGGCGATCACGTCCCGGATGGAATCTTCTCCCGCCAGGAGGGCCACGAACCGGTCCAGACCCAGGGCGATGCCGCCGTGAGGGGGCGCCCCGAACTCGAGAGCGTCCAACAAAAACCCAAACTTGGTCCGCGCGGACTCCGGCGTGATCCCCAGGATCTTAAAGACCGCGTTTTGGAGCGCGCTCTTGTGGATACGCAAGCTCCCCCCGCCGAGCTCCGTGCCGTTCAGCACGAGGTCGTAGGCCCGGGACCGGAACGCCGTGAGATCTTTCTTTGAATCGTCCCCGCCCAGGAGGGCCTCTTCATCGTTCGGCGACGGACGGGTGAAGGGATGGTGCACGCTGTTCCATTTCTTGTCCTCGGCGCTGTATTCGAAAAGCGGGAAGTCCACCACCCAGCAGAATTTGTAAAGTCCTTCAGACTTGTTCAGACCGGCCCGCTTGGCGAGCTCCACCCGCAGGGCGCCCAGATAGGACGCCACCACGGACGGCTGGTCGGCTCCGAAGAAGATGATGTCTCCCGCCTCGGCCTGCGCGGCCGCTTTCAGGCCGGCCAGCTCCTCCGGCGTAAAAAATTTCGTGATGGTGGACTCCAGGCCCTGGTCCGTCACCTTCACCCAGGCGAGGCCCTTGGCGCCGAAGCCCTTGATCCATTCGGTGAGCTTGTCGATATCCGTGCGCGACATCTCCGCGCCCCCCTTGTGGCAGAGGGCGCGAACCACGCCTCCGGAGGCCAGCGCGTTCGCGAATACCTTGAACCCGGTGGCCTTGAACACCTCCGAGACGTCCTGGATTTCCAGGCCGTAGCGCATGTCCGGCTTATCGGAGCCGAAGCGCCGCATGGCCTCATCATAGGAAAGGCGCAGGAACGGCGTTTCAATGTCTTTCCCCAGGGCTTCCTTGAAAACGGCCTTCACGAGGCCTTCCGTGACGCCGATGATGTCGTTCTCCTCAATGAAAGACATCTCGATATCGATCTGGGTGAACTCCGGCTGGCGGTCCGCCCGAAGGTCCTCGTCTCGGAAACAGCGGGCGATCTGGTAGTAGCGGTCGAACCCCGCCACCATGAAAAGCTGCTTGAAGAGCTGGGGAGATTGAGGCAGAGCGTAGAAATTCCCCTGCGACAAGCGGGAAGGCACCAGGAAATCCCGCGCGCCTTCCGGCGTGGACTTGGTGAGGAAAGGCGTTTCAAGCTCCAGGAACCCGTTTTTCACCAGGTAATCCCGCGTGGATTGGACGACCTTGTGACGCAGGATGAGGTTTTTCTGCAGAGGCGGCCGGCGCAGGTCCAGATAGCGGTATTGCAGGCGGATGTCCTCGCTGGCGTTGGAATACTCGGAAATTTCGAAGGGCGGCGTCCGGCTGGAGTTCAACAGGTCCAAGGACTCCACCCAAATTTCCACTTCGCCCGTGGCCAGGTTCGGGTTTTCGGTGCCCTCGGGACGGGGCCGCACCTCGCCGATCACTTCGACCACGTCCTCTGAACGAAGGGCTTCGCCCTTGGAAAAAATGTCCGGCCGTTCCGGATGGAACACCAACTGCACCACGCCTTCCCGGTCGCGAAGGTCGATGAAGATGACCCCGCCGTGATGCCGGCGGTTGTGAATCCACCCGCAAAGCACCAGTTTGTGCCCGACATGCTCTTTTCGAACCCACCCGCTGTAAATGGAACGTTTCATGAAATATTGTCCTTTATCGAATGCAGTTTCGCCAGGAGCCCGCTGAGCGGGACCTCTTCCTGGGTGCTGTCTTTCAAATTCCTCAGCACGGCGCCGCCGCGGGCGAGCTCCGTTTCGCCGATGATCACCACCCACAGGGCTTTCCATGAGTCGGCCCAGCGCATTTGGGCCTTAAGGCTCCGGTCGGGCGCTCCGATTTCGGCGGCGAAGCCGGCCTCCCTCAGGTCTTGAAGGACTTGGAACCCCGCTTTCCCCGTGCCGCCGCCCGCCAGCGCGACGAACACCCGGGGCGAGCCGTCGACAGCATCCCCGGCGAGCGCTTCGCCGTATCGCGCCCGCGCCACGCGGTCCATGCCGAGAGCGAACCCGATGGCCGGGACGTCGGGGCCCCCCAGCATTTTCACCAGCAAATCATAGCGGCCGCCGGCGGCGAGGGCGTCCTGGGCGCCCAAGCCCGGCGCCGTCACCTCGAAAACCGTTCGCGTGTAGTAATCGAGGCCCCGCACCAGCCGTGGGGATTTCTCAAAAACGAATTTCGCCGAGGACAAAAGCTCGTCCAACTCCCTCTCATGCGCGCGGCAGTCTTCGCAGAGATGGTCCGCCATTTTGGGGGCGCCCGAAAGCCGGGGGCCGTCCACTTTGCAGTCCAACGCGCGCAAGGGGTTCCGGTCCATGCGCCTCCGGCAATCCTCGCAGAGGCCTTCGGCCTCCTGGGCGAGGAAATCAACGAGGATTTTCCGGTAGGCCGGCCGGCAGGCGGCGCAGCCGATGGAGTTTAAAAAAAACTTCGGCTCTTTCAGGCCATAAGCTCCGAGGACGTCGCGGATGAGCAGGAGCATGTCCGCGTCCGCCTGGGGAGACGGGTTCCCGAAATATTCCGCGCCGATCTGCCAAAACTCCCGGTAACGCCCCGCCTGGGGCCGTTCCGCCCGGAACATGGGGCCGGCGTAAAAAAGTTTCTTGAGGCCGGCGGTCTTGTCCCAGCCTTGTTCCAGGT
>JACQPF010000369.1 GCA_016207625.1 Elusimicrobiota bacterium
GGGTATATGTATCAGCGGTGGGCCGTCCAGGACGCTTATCTCTACGACGGTTTCAGCCGCACGCTGGCAACCGCGACCGGCACCTATTACGGCCTGCTCCCCATGGACACCCTGTATAAGTCCTACAACGTTCACGCGGTTTACGTGCAGGCGAATTACAAGTTCTAATCCATAGAAGGGTGGTCATCATGAATCGCAAGGTTATTCAAGTATTGGTTGGTTTGATGATGGCGGCATGTCTGTCGCCGGTTTGGGCGGAGGAAGCGGTTCCCAAGGTGGATGCCGGCATGAAAGCTGTGGCGGCCACGACTGAAGCGGTGGCTGAGAAAGCGGACGCGGCGGCTTCAAAGGCCGATGCCGCAACCACGGCCGTCAAAGAGGTGAAGGTGGACCTTGAAGCGGCGGCCAAGGCGTACACGGGCAAATGCGCGTCCTGCCACGGCAAGGACCTCAAAGGCAGTCCGACAATGGCGAAGATGTTCAAAGTGGACGCCGCCGCGTTGAACCTGGTGGACGAGGGCACCCTCGCGAAAACCGACGAGGAGCTGACCAAGATCACCGCCGACGGCCTCAACAAAATGCCGGCCTACAAGAGCAAACTGAAGCCGGAAGAGATCGCCGCGCAGGTGGCTTACATCCGTTCGCTGGCTCCCAAGGCGGAACCGAAAGCTCAGTAGAAGTTTCTTACAAATCGATTCAATCGTCCGTTCAACGGCGGCCCCTGTTCTTGGAGGAATGTGTCCGGCTCCAGAGGGGGGCCGCCGCTTGAACAATGTGGAAAGATCCATCATGCCTTTGTTCTCTTTGCATTCCGTCCGGTTCACCTTGTCTGCGGGGATTCTGTTGCTGGGTGCGTCGTTCTTCTCGCCCGCCCGCGCGATGGAAAACGAAGATTGCCAGGCTTGCCACGGCCAAAAAGACACGGGCGCCCCTTATTTCGAGCTGGAGAGTTTCAATAGCTCGATTCACGGAAAAAACCTTTGCGTCTCCTGCCACGCGGACGCCGCCGAACTGCCCCATCCGGAAAAATTGGCTCCCGTGTCCTGCGGGAAATGCCACCGCGTTGAAACCCAGGTTTATCTGAACTCCGACCACGGCCGGGCCGTCAGCCGCGGTCGCTTGGAAGCGGCCAGTTGCAAAGATTGCCACGGGCATACCCATACTCTTTTGAACTCCCGCCATCCGGACTCCCCCGTCAACCGCCAGAACATCGTCCAAACCTGCGCCCGCTGCCACGCGGACGCCCAGCGCATGGCCCGGGCCCGCTTAACGGAAAAAGATCCGCTGGGCTCCTACAACCACACCGTGCACGGCGAGGCGTTCGCCCAGGGGCGCATCAACGCCGCCGTCTGCAGCGACTGCCACGGCACCCACGACCTGCACGGTTCCCTGAACCCGAAAAGCCGGATTTTTAAAAACAACGTTCCTGAAACTTGCGGCCGCTGCCATCAAAACGTGTCCATCGTTTTCGGCGAGAGCATCCACGGCCAGGCGATCCAGGCCGGCATCAAAGAGGCCCCCATCTGCACGGATTGCCACGGGGAACACACCATCCGTTCTCCCAAAGATCCCGTTTCACCCGCCTCGACGGGAGCCGTCACGAAGACCTGCACCGGCTGCCACGATTCCGAGCGGGTCAACCTCAAGTTCGGCTTGCCGACGGACCGCCTGAAGACGTATTTCGATACCTATCACGGGCTGGCTTCCCGGCGCGGCGACCTGCGGGTGGCCAATTGCGCCTCCTGCCACGGATTCCACGACATTTTCCCGTCCACGGATCCCCGGTCTTCCATCCACAAGTCCAACATGTCCGGCACCTGCGGCCGCTGCCACCCCGGCGCGGGCCACAAGCTGGCCTCCGGGTCCATCCACGGGCCTCCCACGGCGAAACACTGGGCCATCTCCGCCGCCAAGTGGTTCTATGTGTTCGTGATCCCGCTGACTTTAGGATTCATGTTTTTCCACAATTTCGCCGATTGGCTGCGCAAGTCCCTGTGGGGCCTGCCGGCCCATCCCGCCGAGGAATCCGTGATCCGGCTCACGGTGAATGAGCGATGGCAGCATGCGCTGTTGATGGCGTCCTTCATCTTTTTGGCCTACACGGGGTTCGCCCTCAAGTTCTCGGAAACGACATGGGTGAAAGTGTTTGCGCCGTTCGGGGAGGACCTGCGGCGTAACTTTCACCGCTGGTCGGCGGTCGTGTTTTGCGCGCTGGGCGCGTTCCATTTGCTCTACTTGGCGGTTTGTCAGAGGGGGAGGTTCATCTTTAAAGAGATGTGGCCTCGTTTGGCGGATGCCGTTCATCTTTTCCAACGGATGGCTTACAACGTCGGCCTCCGGCGTGAAGCGCCCCGCCACGCGGGTTTTTACAACTATTACGAGAAGATCGAATACTGGTCCCTGGTGTGGGGGTCCCTCGTGATGATCGTGACGGGCGGCGTCCTGGTCTTCAACAATTTCGCCTTGAAGCATTTCCCGGCCTGGGCGTCGGACCTGGCGACTCTGATCCACTATTATGAGGCGATCCTGGCCTGCCTGGCCATCTTGATTTGGCATCTGTACGGGGTTATCTTTGATCCCGAGGTGTATCCGATGAATTGGTCTTGGATCAAAGGTTGGAGGAAATGGGTTCTCCAGCGAAGCGAACATGACGAAAGCGAAAAATAGGAGTCGCCGAATTCCGTCGCTGGCCGGATTGGTCGTGCTCCTGTGCGCCTGCGCGGCGGCCGGGCGCGCCCAGGAGAACGGGGAATGCCTGGCCTGCCATGCCGAAAAAACGTTTTCCATCGAGCGGAACGGGAAAGCCGTTTCGCTCTTTGCGGACGAGTCTCAACTGAAGGCCTCCGTCCATGCGGACGCGCCCTGCGTCGCCTGCCACGCGGACCTCGCCGGACAAGAACTGCCCCACGCGCAGAGGCCGGCGCGGGCCCAATGTGGAACTTGCCACTCTTCCCACGAGGAACAATTCAACGAAAGCTTGCACGGAAAGGCCCTGTCTCGCGGCGATCCCTTGGCCCCCCGCTGCCAAAGCTGCCACGGGTCCCACGGCATCGCGCCCACCAAGAACTCCCTTTCGGCCGTGGCCCCCATGCGGGTCCCGTACGTCTGCGGATCCTGCCACAGCGAGGGCGCTCCCGCTCAAAAACAGAGGCCCATCCATCAGGACCACATCATCGAGAACTATTCGGAAAGCATCCACGGCGAGGGCCTGCTGAAAAAGGGCTTGAGCGTCTCGGCCACTTGCACTTCGTGCCACTCGTCGCACCACATCCTTCCCCACACGGATCCCCGTTCCTCCATTTCCCGTGCCAACATCTCCAAGACCTGCATGAAATGCCACGCCCAAATCGAGGCGGTGCACCGCAAGGTGATCAACGGCGAGCTCTGGCAGAAGAAGCCGCACATGATCCCCGCTTGTGTGGAATGCCACCAGCCCCACAAAGTCCGGAAGGTGTTTTACAATCAGGGCATGGCGGATAAGGACTGCCTCCGCTGCCATGCCCAAGAGGGAATGGGCTCGGAGTTGGGAGGGTCCGTCCACGGCAAGACCGCCTGCGCCCAATGTCACACCGAGGTGGCTCCATCCAAAGTCCGCCCTTGCGAAACCATCGTCAACAAGGTGAATTGTTCCATCTGCCACAGCGCGCAGATGGATCAGTACCAAACCAGCGTGCACGGAAAACTTTTCAAAAAAGGCGACCCGAACGCGCCCACGTGCATCGAATGCCACGGCAAGCACGGCGTCTTAAGCCGCAAAGACACCCGCTCGGCCACGTTTTCCATCAACGTCCCGAACCTTTGCGCCCGTTGCCATCAGGAGGGGAAAAAGGCCGCCGTCCGTTACGCCGGCAAGGAACGGGAAATCCCCCAACACTACGTCGAAAGCATTCACGGCAAAGGGCTCTTGAAAAGCGGCCTCGTGGTGACGGCGATGTGCACGTCCTGCCATACGGCCCACGGCGAGCGGCCTGCCGGAGATCCCGCTTCCAGCGTTCACCGGGACAACATTGCGCTCACCTGCTCGCAATGCCACTTCGGCGTTTACGAGAAATACGTCGGGAGCGTTCATTCTCCGAAAGCGACGAA
>JACQPF010000036.1 GCA_016207625.1 Elusimicrobiota bacterium
ACCCTGACTCTCGAACCCAACACCAACATTGAATGGCTCGCAAAAAGCCCCAAGCTGGAGATCTCCGTCGACGGCCAAAAACTCTCCCCCGCCGATTCCTTCTCCTCCAGCCCCTATGCTTTGGTAGCTCAAAAAGCGGAGAACGTGGTGGATAATTCCATCACCGCCGCCAAAATCACCGATGGCGCCGTCACGAATGTGAAGCTTGCCTCCAACCTGAATTTGGATGCCTCCAAGATAGCGGTTTACACGGACACCAATGGCGGAGTCACAACCTTGGCCAGTTGGCGGGACTCCACTGTCCAATACAAGATCAACGCCGAGATGATCCAAGGCACCGTTCCTGTTTCCACCTCGCAAATCCCCGGCACAGCCTTGGTGGCCCATGCCACATTTACACAAACCATGGAGCCCAAGGCTGACAATATCGTTTCCCCCGTCTTTGTGGTGAAACCGGTCCGGGCGGAAACCGAGGACATCCTCACCTTGAAGGATTCCACAGGAAACAACACCCTTTTTGTTGCAAAACACTCTGGGAATGTCGGGATTGGGACGGCGAACCCTGGGAGTAAGCTGGAAATCGCCGGCTCCCCTGTCGAAACGAATGGTTTGTTGAGATTGAATGCGGACGTAGGGACAGGCACAACATACCCCTTATTGCGATTACTCAATACCCAAGGAACCGGAAATCAAAATGATATTGTTGGCATTTGGGGCGATATACGCGCCACAAGTCCGCAAGCGAAGATGTTGCGCTTGGATGATGGGACGAACACACGATTTACAGTTGAAGTTGGCGGCAACGTTGGAATCGGGACAGCCAACCCATCAACAACCTTACATGTTAATGGAAAGATCACTCACACCCATATCGGGGCTCGAGTTACACATTCAGTCGGCGGCGTAACCATTCAACATAACACATATAGATATTTACCTTTTGATCAGGAAAGATATGATACGGACAACTTGCATGATATAAGTGAAAACAACTCACGTTTGACGGCAAATCGCGCCGGGAAATATCTTATTTTTGCCAATATCTCCTACAACGCGAATGCGAGCGGATCGAGACAAACATTTATTGAATTAAACCGCTCCAACAAGATCGCTGGCGACGTAAGGCCCGCTGTTGGAGGATCTTCAACGGCAGTGAACATTTCCACTATTTACCCTCTCCAGGTGAATGACTACGTGGAAGTTGTGGTTTTACAGGACTCAGGAGGCGCTCTTGATATTGACAAGACTGGCTCGCATTATTCTCCTGAGTTTGGAATGACTTACTTAGGAGAATAAAAGAGGAACGAGGGGACCGAAAACAATCTCCCAGGGATGGGTCCCCAACCAAACACTTGAATTTGACTCTACAAGGAGAGAAGAATTCTTAGACGGTCATCCACGATCGCGAGGGTTTGGGAGGAAACCTTTCCCCATGACCTGGTGAGCCGCTCCCTTGACACGGATCGCACATCCTCGCATTTCACCCAGGAGCGGACGTGCACGCCTCCATCGGGCGGACGGACCTCCACATGGAAGGGAACGCCTTTGGATTTGCTCGTCATGGGAAGCAAAACCACAAGCCCCGCCGGCCCGTGATTAAAAAGATCCACGGAAACGACCAACGCTGGCCGGTGCCCCGCCTGCTCATGCCCCCGCACCGGATCCAAGTCCACCAGCCACACCTCTCCACGGGAGGGAAGTCCGCCGGTGGATCGACCGGAGCCTGACATCAGTCCTCAATCCCATCCGATAGGGAAACGTCCCACGCCTTGCGCTCTGCCTGCTCCTCTTTCCAGGCACGGGGGCTCTGCCGCAATGAGCCGTAGGCCGCATTGGTCTCTTTCAGGAATTGCTCCCTACGAAAGCTCTCGAGAGCCTTGTCCAGAACTGCCTGCATCGGTTCATTCAGCCGGGAGGACAATTCCTTGAGGAGTTTCTGTGACGATAAACTGATCCGAACCGTGGAAGACATAATCCCTCCTGTATGCATTATTGTATGCAATATTGTATACCCAAGAGAGGGGGTAGTCAAGGGGCCTTCAATCGCGTTCGAAGATGGCGCGGGCTTCTAGGAAGACGGCGGGCATGACGATGAGGGTCATGGCGGTGGAGACGAGGAGGCCGAAGATCACGGTGATGGCCATGGGAGCCTGCATTTCGGCGCCTTTGCCGATGCCGAGGGCCAGGGGCAGGAGGCCGGCGAGGTTGCCGATGATGGTCATGAAAATGGGTCGGATCCTCGTGCGGCTGGCTTCAAGCGCGGCCTGTTCCGGCGTTCGGCCCTGTTCCCGCCTTTGTTGAATGAATTCCAGAAGCATGAGCGAGTTGTTCACCACGATCCCCGCCAAAATCATCAAACCTTGCCCCGACATCAAATTCAACGTGTGTCCCGAAAGGAGGAGCGCCGGGGCCACGCCGTTCACGGAGAGCGGCACGGCCACCATGGCGAGGAGCGGGATCCACAGCGTGTTGAACTGCGCCACCAGCACGATATAGACCAACACCACGGAGGCCGCGAACCCGAAGACGAGGCTCATGAAAGAGGCCTGCATTTCCTCCACTTCTCCCCCCATGCCGACGGAGCCGTCCCGGAGGTTTCGATAGGAGCCAAGGAGTTTCTGCACATCGGGCAAGGCGTCCGGCAGCCTCCGGCCGGAGAGATACACGGAGAGGAGGATGGTGCGTGATTGATCTCTGCGGCGGATCTCCGAGGGCCCGGGAGAGACGTCCAACGCGCCGTATTCGCTCAACGGGTGAGAGGTCTTGTCCATGGGGTTGGAGAGCATGAGCCGGGAGAGGGCGGCGGTGTCTTTGCGGTCTTCCTCGCGCAGCCGGAGGCGGATGTTGACCTCCTTTCCGAGCTCGCGGAACTTGGTGGGCACAATGCCGTGAACCCCCGCCAAGACCACCTCGGCCACTTCTGAAACGGAAAGGCCGTCCCGCGCCAGGCGCAGCTCGTCCATTTGATATTTCATCTGCAATGAGGGGACCGTCAGACTTGAGGAAATTTTCGAGACGCCTTTCACCGATTTCAAATCCCTCTCCAACTTTTCCGCCAGCTCTTTCAGCGATTTAAGGCTCTGTCCCTTCACCTCGATGACAAGGTCCGCCCCGGCTTTTCCGAAAAGCTGAGAGAACACATCCCCCCCCTGTGCGATGTATTCCACGCGGCCGCCCTCCAAATCCAGCTTCGTGAGTTTTTGGCCGACGTCCTGCATCACCTCGCGGGCGCGGCGCCGACGGGGCCGCATCTTTCCGCCGGGCGCGCGGATTTCATCCGCCAGGTCGATGACGACTTGGGCCTGGTTGGGCCCCATGGCGGTGGAGCTTTCCGCGTTCGGGGCGCCCACGATGACGTTCCGGTGCGCCACTTCCGGGATTTTCGCCAACTGGTCTTCGATGCGCCGGACGACGGCGTCCGTGACTTCAAGCCGCGTGCCCGTGGGGAGGGAGAGGTTCATGAGGAACTGGTTCTGGTCCACGTCGGGCATGGTCTCGCGCTGGATGAACAGGAAAAGGATGAGCAGGTTCACCGACGTGCAGACGGAAATGATGGCCAAGACTTTCCTTCTGTTATTTACGGCGTATTCCAGGGCGATGTTGTAGTAATGGAAGAAAAAATCCAGGCTCGCTTGGCTCCATTTGTTGAGAGAATTGAGCGCGGGCTTAAGACGATCGAG
>JACQPF010000367.1 GCA_016207625.1 Elusimicrobiota bacterium
CCACGCCCTCATTCAGGAGGCCGTCGAGTTTCAGGACCTCGGGTTGGCGGTGATTGATGAACAACAACGTTTCGGTGTCCGGCAAAGAGGACAATTCCAGCAGAAATCTCTCGCGCCGCACATCCTCATCATGACCGCCACGCCCATCCCCCGGACTCTGGCCCTCACCTTGTATGGAGATCTGGCCGTTTCCACGATCGACCAAATCCCGCCCGGCCGCCCGCGACTCGCCACCCATTGGACAACGGAGGCCGTCGCCTTGGCCTCCGTGCGCAAGGCGGTGAAAGAAGGGCGTCAGGCGTACATCGTTTTTCCGCTCGTGGACGAGTCGGACAAACTGGACCTGCGCGCCGCCGTGAAGGAATGGGAAAGGCTCAAGGCCCGGGTGTTCCCCGGGTTTTCCGTCGGCTTGCTCCACGGGCGCATGAAACCCCAGGAAAAAGAAAATGTCATGGCGACGTTCGTGCGTGGAGAGACTCAAGTCCTGGTGGCGACCCCCGTGATCGAAGTGGGAATCGACGTGCCCAACGCCAGCGTGATCGTGATCATGCACGCCGAACGGTTCGGTTTGTCCCTGTTGCACCTGTTGCGGGGACGGGTGGGCCGGGGAAACCATCCTTCCGTATGCTCCCTGGTTTCAGAGTCTCAATCCCCGGAACCCGCTCACAGGCTGCGCTTCCTCTGCGGCACGTTGGACGGATTCAAACTGGCGGAGGAAGATCTGAACCTTCGCGGCCCGGGAGAATTCTTGGGGGAGGCGCAGCACGGGATCCCGCTCCTGAAAGTGGGGAACCTCGTCAAAGACGGGCCGTTGATCGCGGAAGCCCGCGAAGCCGCCTTCAAAATGATCCAAGACGACCCCCGCCTAGAGAAGCCCCAGAACCAGCCCTTCCGCGCCGAACTCCACACCCGTTTCGCCCACCGCCTCATCTTCGGCCAAGTGGCGTGATGTCCGGCTGCCGCGTCACTTTTGCACGACCTCACCCAGTTTTCAATCCGCCGGGTCGAGTCGTCGGGGGAAAGGGTTCCCCTGGTCCCGAAAACCGGGAAACCCTCCCGTGGTTTCCCCTCCGTCCACAATGCGGACGGAGCCTCCCCATCCGCTAGGGGCCCAGGGGAACCCTTCCCCCCGCCGCCTCTCGGATTCATCCCCATCTGGCCGGGTGAAGAGCGAGGGGCCGGGTGGAGAGAGGGATTCGGCGACACCTAGCGGAAGGGAGGCTCCAACGCCTTTTGTTGGAGGGGAACCACGGGAGGGTTCCCTGGTTTTAGGGTCGCCGGATCCCTCTCTCCATCCGGACCGACTTACGAACGGAAAACTGGGTGAGGTCGCGCCCAGGTCGAGCACCTTTGCGATTGACACCACTCTCGGCAAGGTTTAAAATCCTGGCTATGAAAACGAACCGGCGCACGATCATCTATCCGGGGAGTTTTGACCCCGTGACCAACGGGCACCTGGACATCGTCCACAGGGCCGCCCAGCTCTTCGACCACATCGTTGTGGCCGTGAGTGCCAATTCTCAGAAATCCCCTCTCTTCTCCATCGAAGAGCGTCTGGACCTCCTCAAAATGGCCCTGCGGCCCTTGATCCGCAGCGGGAAAGCCTCCGTGGATTCCTTCGAAGGGCTTTTGGTCCACTACGCCGCCCGCAAAGGGGCCGTCGGAATCGTCCGGGGATTGCGCGCCATTTCGGACTTCGAATATGAATTTCAAATGGCCCTTATGAACCGTTTTCAGGACAGCCGAATCGAAACGGTCTTCTTGATGCCGGACGAGAAATACACATACCTCTCCTCCACGCTTTTAAAAGAGGTCGTCCGGTTGGGGGGGGACATCCGCCAATTCATCCCTTCTGTTCTCGTCCCTAGAATTCAGAAAAAGCTGAACCCAAAAAAATCACAACCATTCGTCTCTTGACTTTGAGGCACCCCCATATTATCCTTGGAAAAGAATGGCCGATCGGAGGTCCCATGGTTGTTCGCAACACAAGTTCGCTGAAAAAGAAGCTGGGCGATATCCTCGTTGAAGTCGGAATCATCACTCCGGACCAGCTGAAACAGGCCGTCGAAATCCAGCGGACCCAAGGCGGGAAACTCGGGGACATCCTGAAGCAGCTCAATTTCTGCAGCGAAGACGTCTTGCTGGCGTTCCTGGGGCGTCAGTGCGGCGCGTCCTACATTTCCCTGACCGAATACGGCCAAATTCCTTCCGACGTCATCAATCTCGTCCCGGAGTCCGTCGTGCGGCACCAGTCTTTAATCCCCATATCGCGCGAAGGGAACGTGCTGACCATCGCGATGTCGGATCCATTGAACATCTTCGCGACCGACGATTTGAAGCTCCTCACGGGATGCGAAATCAAGGTGGTGATCGCTTCCGAAAAGGAAATCGAGTCCGCCATCGAGACGTACTACATCAGCGGACTGGCGCCGGCCGCTCCCGCCCAAGCGCCTTCCGCCGCGTCCTTCGGGGAATCGGGAACCCTTCCGGCGGGCACCTCCATGCAGGACATCGTGAAAAGCTTGGAGCCCGCCGCCGGGAGCGTGGACGTTCAACAGGTGGAAACGGAACCGGAGACGTCGAACGCCTATCAGCTCAAGCTGGAATCGGAAGACGCGCCCGTCGTGAAGATGGTGAATCTCTTATTGGCCAACGCGGTGAAAAACCGCGCGTCGGACATCCACATCGAGTGCTATGAGAGTTCTTTCCGCGTGAGATACCGCTTGGACGGCGTCCTGTGCAACCAGCCGGCCCCGCCTAAGAAATACCAAAACGCCATCGCCTCCCGGATCAAGGTCATGGCCAACCTCGACGTGGCGGAAAGACGGCTCCCGCAAGACGGCCGCATGAAGATCCGAGTCGACGGGACAGAAGTGAACCTGCGGATCTCCACCATGCCGACCGTGCACGGCGAAAAAGTGGTGGTGCGCCTCTTGGACGCGGCCAAGTTGAAAGTGGATTTGACGGGGCTGGGTTTTGACACGAACAGCCTTGACGTGTACCGGAAAGCGATCCATTCGCCTCAGGGCATCATCCTGATCACTGGCCCGACGGGTTCAGGCAAGTCAACGACCATCTATTCCACCTTGTCCGACCTCAATTGCATGGACCGCAACATCATCACGATCGAGG
>JACQPF010000368.1 GCA_016207625.1 Elusimicrobiota bacterium
GAGGCCACCGCGGCCATGGCGCTGGGGTTGGACTGCTCCGACGTTCCCGGAGCCACGCCGAAGAACCCCGCTTCGGGGTTCACGGCGTAGAGGCGGCCGTCTTTTCCGAGATACATCCAGGCGATGTCGTCGCCCAGGCACCGCACGCTCCACCCGGGAAGAGTGGGACGCATCATGGCCAAGTTGGTCTTCCCGCAGGCGCTGGGGAAGGCGGCAGCGACGTAATGGGTCTTTCCCCGGGGAGAGGTGAGCGCCAGGATGAGCATGTGCTCGGCCAGCCATCCCTCGCGGCGGGCCAGGTGGGAGGCGATGCGGAGCGCGAGGCATTTTTTCCCCAGCAGGGCGTTGCCGCCGTAGCCCGAACCGTAGGACCAGACGGACGGGTCCTGCGGGAAATGGACAATGTATTTCTTGGCCGGGTCCGGCTCGCAGGGCCAGGGGATGTCCGGCTTCCCGCCTTGAAGAGGCGCGCCCACGGAATGGACGCAGGGCACAAAATCCCCGTCTCCCAGGGCGTCCAGGGCCGCCTGTCCCATGCGGGTCATGATGCGCATGTTCACCACCACATAGGGGGAATCGGTGAACTCCACGCCCACCCGCGCCATGGGCGAGCCCGCGGGCCCCATCAGGAAGGGAATGACGTACAGGGTCCGCCCTTCCATGCAGCCCGTGAAGAGGTTTTTCAGGGTGGTCCGCATCTCCCGGGGATCCGCCCAGTTGTTGGTCGGGCCGGCGCCGGCGGGGTCTTCCGAGCTGATGAAGGTGCGGTCTTCCACCCGGGCCACGTCGCTGGCGTGCGAGCGCGCCAGGTAGGACCCCGGCCGGTTCTCCTCGTTCAGGGAGAGGAACGTGCCTTGTTCGACGAGCAGGCGGCAGAGACGGCGGTTCTCCTCCTCGGACCCGTCGCAAAGGTGGACGTTCAACGGCCGGCAGAGTTTGACGATCTGGTCGATCCAAACGGAAAGTTTTTCGTTTTGCGTGGGCAGGCTCGGCATGGTTTCTCCTCGGGTTTGGCTAAAACGATAATATACGCGATGCCGACGATGACGTAAATTAGATAAATTGATACAATGATATTCAGAAAATAGATGATCCCTTTCAACTACCACCACCTGTATTATTTCTACGTCATCGCCGAGGCGGGCAGCATCGCCAAGGCCTGCGAGACCCTGTTGTTGGCGCAACCGACCCTGAGCACCCAGCTCAAGCAGTTTGAGACGGCTCTGGGAAAACGCCTGTTCGAGAGGAACAAGCAGCGGCTGTCCCTCACCGAGGACGGCCGAATGGTGCTGGACTATGCGGAGGGGATCTTCGAGATCGGCAAGGAGTTGGAGGAGGCCCTTCTCGGGCAGCCCCGCGCCGGGCGGCCGGCCGTTCAGGTCGGCGTGCTCGTAGGCACTCCCCGGGCGTTCAGCCACGCTTTGCTTGAGCAGGGTTTCGCCCTCCACCCGGACATCCACATTGGCGTGCGCGAAGCGGGGATGGAAGGGCTCCTGGAGGACCTTCGGCAACAAAAACTGGACGTCATCCTCACGGACGTGAGCATCCGGAGTTCAGAGCAGGACGAGTTCGTCAACCGCCGGGTGGGGAAGATCCCCATTGTCTTCGCCGCGGCGCCCGCCTTGGCGCGAAAGCACCCTCGCGTGCCGCAGAGCCTGGACGGGGCGCCCTTCATCCTTCCCTCGCTGCCCAGCCAGATTTGCCATCATCTGCAGGATCTCTTTGCCGAATGGAGGGTAAAGCCTCGCTTCGTGGCCGAAGTGCAGGACGTGGAGCTGGCCCGCCGTCTCGCCGTGGCCGGACATGGGATCACCGCCTTGAACGCGACGACTGTGGCCGCCAGCCGGCCGGCCCGCTCCCTCGTGGTGCTGGGAAGCGCGGAACGGTGGGACCTCTATGAATCGGTCTATCTCGTCGCGCGCCGGCGGAAGAGGCCGAACCCGGTCGTGGAGGCGCTGCTCAACTCTTTCCGGATCACTTAGTAGAGCCAGCGACAAATCCGCAGCGGGTTTGCGGGCCCAGTTTGCGGCGATTTCAAGGCGCGACGAGGGAGCATAGCTTTGGCTATGCGACCGAGGAGCAACGCGGAAAGCGCCCAAAATGGGCCCGCCCTCCGGGCCGAGGGCTTTTGGCCTGCATCTTCGCCAAATTTTCCTTACATGCAATAAGCATGCTCGAAAAATTTGGTTTCGATTCGGCTCAAAATCCCTCGGCAAACCCGCTGCGGATTTGTCGCTGGCTCTACTTAGGGCTTGTTAAGGAATAACTGGCCTATTTCCGCCGAGGGGACATCTACAAGCCCTCGAGCGATGGCGTATTTGGTGAGCCCCACGGCGTTGTGGATGCCCAGCTTCTGCATCAGGCGCTCACGGTAGGTTTCCACCGTCCGCCGCTTCAGGCGGATCCGCTGGGCGATCTCCTTGTTGCTTAACCCCTGGGCGATCAGGACCAGCACCTCCTCTTCCCGCGCGGAAAGTTCCGTGAGGGGCCGGCCGGAGATCCGCCCTTTGGTTTTGACGAAGTCGTTAAGGAGGTTTCGGGACACCTTCGCGCTGAAGAACGCCTTGCCGTGGGCGGCCGCCGCGATGGCCCGCACGAGCTTGGCCCGGGACGTGTCCTTGAGCACGTAGCCGATCGCCCCGGACCGGACGATCTGGGAGACGTATTCCTGTTCGGAGTGCATGGTGAGGGCCAGGACCTTGGCGCGGGGGGAAACCTTGAGGATCCGCCGGGTGGCCTCGAACCCGTTCATGCGGGGCATGCTTAAGTCCATGAGGACCACGTCGGGATGGAGCTTCCGGACCAGGGCCAGCGCTTCGGCCCCGTCGGAGGCGGCGCCGGCGATCTCAATGTTTTTTTCGCCCTCGAGCAGCAGCCGAAGACCTTCCCGCACGAGGGCGAGGACGTCCACCAAAAGGATTTTGATTGTCATGAGCCGTTTCCATCAAAGGGGATGCTCACCACGATTTCCGTTCCCCGGCCGGGCGCGGAGCGGATGGCGGCCGTGCCGCCGGCGAACTGCGCCCTCTCCCGGATGTTTGAGAGTCCCAGCCCGTCTCTCTTTTTTTCCAGGCGAAATCCTCTCCCGTTGTCCTGAATGGTCAAATGAAGGGTGGACGGGGTTTGGGCGCAGCTCAGCAGGACCCGCGTGGCTTTTGAATGTTTTTCGACGTTGTTCAAAGCTTCTTGTACGATGCGGTAGAGGGTCAGCTCTGATTCCGCGGGGAGGCGCTCCGGCCAGCGGACCGACCGAAGATCGAAGATCGCCCGCGTCCTCTTTTTGATTTCATCGCACAGGCTGCGGGCGGCGGCCAAAAA
>JACQPF010000371.1 GCA_016207625.1 Elusimicrobiota bacterium
CTCCGATGGCGAGAGGAGCGTTTTTTTCCGGGCCGGCGGAAATGGCGATTTCGATCAAGCTTGTTTCAAGGCAGTTCAGATGGTCGGGACGCGGGAGGCGGTTTTTGAGGCGATGCAGCCATTTCAGAGACCGGAGGATAGAAAGGAATCGGGGAAGGCCCAAAAGGATGAGGCCTCCCCTCAGGAAGGCCTTGACGGCGTAAGCCCTAATCCACTTCAAGGAGGCCGTCCTTTTTCAAGGTTTGGATGAACTGGGAGACGTCCTCGCGCGCCCGGGATTCTTCGACTTCGAATTCGTCGCGGATAAGCCGGCAGAGTTCCTCCAAGGTCCTGTTCTCCTGCAGGGCGCGCCAAAGCGCGGTCCCCGTCCCTTCGATTCCATAGTATCGGCCCCGGGCAGGGTCCAAAAGGATGATCTCATCATCCACATCCCGCCAAAGCACTACAGGATTGGCGCGAAAAAAGGGTCCCGGCTTCGCCATCACAACTCCAGGTCCTTGGCGATGTCTTGGACAATGTCCTTATCGATCGTTCGCGCTCCCTTCCCGAAACCCGCCATCAAGGCCAAATCGCACAGGTGGTTGATGCGCCGCGGAATGCCACCGGAGTGTTCCGTCACGAGCTGGACGGCCTCGGGAGTGAAAATCGGGTCGTTTTGCCCGGCGGTCCGCACGCGGTGCGAGATGTATTGGCGCGTTTCCTCGGGGTTCAGGCGGTCCAGATAGTAGCTGACGGCGATGCGCTGTTGGAGCTGTTTGATTTGATTCACTTTTTCTTTCAATTCGGGCTGGCCGATGAGGAGGAGGGTCAAGAGGAACATGTTCTGTTTTTGGAAGTTCAGGAGGAGCCGGAGCTCTTCGAAGATGATGCGTTCGTCTATGACGTGGGCCTCGTCGATGATGACAACCGTGTTTTTGCCGTCGTTGGCGTTTTGGAGGAGGAGGTCTCCCAGGACGTGGAGGAGCTCGGTTTTCTCTTTGGGAAGGTGATCTCGCACGCCGAGTTGAAAAACGATTTCACGCAGGATCTCCACGTTGGACAAGAGGGGGTTGAAGATGAACGCCGTCTTGTAGCGGCCGCCCGAGGACAGCTCCATCTTGAGGGTTTCCGCCATCAGGGTTTTGCCGCAGCCGAAGACGCCGGAGAGCATGGCCGCGCCTTTTTTCTCCCGGACCGCATAGAGAAGCCGGTTCAACGCCTCCTCATGGGCGCCGGAGCGGAACAGGAAGCGCGGGTCCGCCGTGTTCTCAAAGGGCTTTTCTCTCAACTGCCAATGTTCTAAATACATGCGCTATAAGTAAATCATTAGATGAGTTGAAAATCAATGTTCATCCCATCCTACAAGCTGGGATGATGCGCAGCCGCATCAATAATGTCCTAGGGTTCCGTCCGCGCGGGAGCGTTTGAGGGAAATCGAGAAGATGAGCACGCCGAGGGGCCATGTCACAAGCACGAAAACGCAGAGGGCGATCAGTTGCGGGGAGATGTCCGCCCATCCGGCGCCGGCCAAGAGGCTGCGCCGCAGCCCTTCCAGGGCGTGCGACATGGGCACGAAAATGGAGAAAGGCTTGAGCCAGCCCGGCAGGATGTCGATCGGGAAGTAAACGCCGCCCAGGAGTTCGCTGAAGGTGGCCAACAGCCATGTGACCGGGTTCCCCCTCTTGAACCGCATGATGAACGCCGCCGCGAAGACCCCCAGGCCCATGAACGCCAACAGCGTGAGGACGAGGACCGCCAAGGCCGGCCCGATGTTCGCCATGGGCATCCGCAGGCCGAAGACCGCCAAGCCGAGGGTCAGGTAAACCACCACCTCCATCGTGGCGCTCAAGAAATCCCAAAGAGAGGACCCGACCAGGAACTGGGGCAGGTTGACCGGCGTGAGGAGGAGCGGTTCCAGGGTGTTCAAGAACTGCTCCTGACGGAGGGATTGGGAGAAGGAGTTGAGTCCCACGCTCTGGTATGTGGAGAAGGCGATGCCGATGAGGACGAAGGAAAAGTAATCCCCCCCGTATTGCTTGAGGTGGGGCGCCGCCGCGCTGCCGAAAAGCTTCGCCACGAAATAGAAGGTGGCGGCCGAGAAAAAGACCCCCATCATGTCCATGATGAAGCCCAGCCGGTAGGAGAGGTGGATCGTGGCGTCTCTCCGGAGGAAGCCCCACAATGTTTTAAAGAGCATGGGTCTGCGCCGGGGCCACGAGTCTTTGAAAGAAGTCTTCGACGGAAAAGTGAGGGTCGGCCTCTTTCTCCTTTCGGAGCGATCCTTGGAAACGCACCGTCCCTTCCGAGAGCACGATCCAGAAATCCGATATCTTCTGGGCTTCTTCCAGTTGGTGGGTGGAAATGAGGACGATCTTCTTTTTCCGGTTCGCCCATTCCTCCCTCATGAGGCTCCTGAGGCCGATGGAGGCGTGCGGGTCGAGGTTCTGAAGGGGCTCGTCCAGCAAAAGCACCGGAGGGTCATGTATCAAGGCCCGGGCGATCAGCAGTTTCTGTTTCTGGCCGCTGGAAAGCTCGCGGAACGGGTGTTCGATGAACGAGTCAAGCTCCAACTCCTGAACGATGGCCGCGAGCCTCTCTTTCCAGGCCGGGGCGGAGAGGCCGAAGAGCTGAGCATAAAACCAGAGGTTCGTCCGGGCCGACAGGCGGCCGTAGAAGGAGTGGTTTTCAGACGAGGCGAACCCCACGAGCCGCTTGGCGTCCCGCGGCTGACGGTGTACGTCGGTTGAGTTGTGGAGGACTCGGCCTTCATCGGGGGTCAATAGGGTGGCGATGGTTTTTAAGAGGGTCGTTTTCCCCGATCCATTGGGCCCGAGAAGGCAGGCGACGGACCCGGCGTGGACTTCGAAGGAGACGTTATGAAGGATTTCTCTCGGTCCCTGGGAGGACGGGAACCGCTTGCAGATGTCTTTAAGGACTAGGGCGGACAGGGTTAACCTCTTATAACCCTTTCACCCACCACCGTTGGGCTCGAAGCTCCAGGAGCAGGCGCTGATCGTCGGTATGGATTTTGGTTTCATCGACGGCGTCGGCGATGTAGAGGATGGGCTGCGTGCCGAGGTTGATGATGCGGGGGACCGGCACGCGCCGGCCTTGCCCGTCGATCAGGACCTTCACCTTGGGCCGCGTGGGAAGGCCGGGGTTGGTGAAGATGACACGGCTGATCTCTCCGGAGCTGAGCCGCACGAAGGACCCGGCGGGGTAAAGGGAAAGTGATTCGATCAAGGTCTTGACGCTCCCGGGCTCAAAAGACTTCTCATGTTGTTCGATCATCAGGCGAAGCGCCTGGTGGGGCAGGGACCGGGGCCGCCATGCACGCACGTGCGTGATGGCCTCGTACACGTCGCACACTCCGACGATCTTGGCCAATTTGTGGATGCCCGCGCCGGGGCGATGCTCCGGGTAACCGCTCCCGTCCACCCGCTCATGGATTTGGCCCACGATTTGAGCCACGTCTTCACGCATGGACCCGGAGAGATCTGAAAAGCGGGCGAGAAGGGTCTGGCCGTCCGTCGGGTGCTTGCGGATTTGGGCCAATTCCGCCGGCGACAGCGCCGAAGGCTTCAAGGCGATCGGCAGGCAAGCCATCATTCCGAGGTCATGGAAGAGAGCGCCGTAGGCCAGGGTCATGATCTCGTCTTGGGAAAGCTTTAAGGACAAGCCCAGGCGGATGCTGAAGATGGCCACGTTCACGACGTGCCCGAAAAGGTAATTGTCCGGCGCCGACCGGTCGGCCAAGGCCAGGAGTTCCTGGTTGCCGGATTGGAGCGTGGCGATGATTTTACCAACGGTGTCTTTGGGGAGAGCCGTCGTTTCTATTTTAGACGTGTTTTGGACGGTGTTGTAAATGGAGCGCGCGCCGGCGACGGCTTCCGTGTAGACTTCCACCGCTTTCAGGGCGTGGTCTTGAACGCGTTTTTCAACGATTTCGTCCGGTTCTTCGGGTAGGGCGGTCCCCACGTCAGGGAACGACTCGGGGGGTTTGACCGCAGCCGGGCCTGCGGCGGCCTGCGCCGCATCCGCCGGAGATGGGACGGCGTCTTTTTTCTTTTTGAGGATGTCCGAAAACTTCATAACAGATCTATTTTACAATGTATTGGGCTCATTTCAAAGCAGGCCCGACGGAAACCAAGACCTCGCTGGATCGCCCCGGCATCGCGGGCAAAAGGTTTCCGGAGATCTTCTCCGCGTTCAGAAGGATGCGGTGCGTGCCGGGTTTGAGCTTGGGGTCGCGCTGGAAGCGGATCCGATACGTCCCCCCGCGGAACACGCGGATGGCGCTGGCGTGATCCCACTCGGGAGGGAGGCAAGGCTGGATGTTCAAGCCATCCCAATCCGCTTGGATGCCCAAAATGCCTTCCGTGCAGGCCCGGTAGAGCCCGGCGGCGGAGCCGGACTTCCAAGTCCATCCGGCGCGCCCCGGCACGGCAGAGTCCGGGCCGTCGATGTAGGCCGGCACGGCGTACGGCTCGCTGCGATGGAGCTTGGGATCGGCCGCGCTCTGGATGACCGGGCATAAACGTTTGTATATCTCCCAGGCCGTTTTCGCCCGGCCCAAACGGCATTCCATCAAGAGCGTCAATGCCGCCGCGGAGGCTTCGACACCGCCGTTCTCGTAGGTGGCCGGCGAGTGGCGCGCCACTTTTCCCGCCTGGCCGTCCGGAACGGTGTAGGGAGGGTTCAGGAATAGGGGGCCATGGGGGCTGTAGAGGTTTTTCTCCAAAGACTTCAAGAGAGCGTCTTGGCGGGCCGGGGTATCGACCACGCCGCAGAGGATCGCCCAGGCTTGCGGGGTGAGATATATTCGGCCTTCCTTGTTCTTCCGGCTCCCGACGGGTTCTCCGCTCTTGGTGAACGCGTTGAGGAACCATTCGCCGTCCCAGGCGTGGCGGTTCAGGGCCGTCTTCAGCCTTTTCGACTCGACGGCGTAACGCCGCGCCCGCACCTTCTCTTTGTCCGGCAAGGCGCCCTGTTGGATGGCCCGCTCAATCAGCTCAGACCAGCCCGTGAGGACCCCATAGAGGAAATGGCCCGCCCAGACGGTCTCCTGGCCGCCCAGGAGGGGCAGGCCGTGGGAGCCGAGGGAGGTGAGGAATTTGTCGATGGCGCGGCAGGCGTGCTCATAAAGAGATCCCTGCGCCGGGCGCGCCTCATCGGGACGCGCGGCAAAGGGAACGTTTTCCGCCAGCATCGTCCATTGGCCGGACTCTTTCAGATAGGCGATCATGGCATAGGGAAGCCAAAGCGCGTCGCCGTTGGAAAGGAACGGTGAAGAGTCTCCTTCGGTGAATTGCCGGGAGGCCTGGATGCGGATTTGGTCGCGCGCCCGTTCCGGGTCCAGCGGGAGGAAAATGAGGCTGTTTTGAAGCTGTTTGCCGAACAGGAACGCGCCGCCGGATTGGTGGTGCCCCGTGCGGCTCAAGAGGCCGCCGGAGAGCGCTTCATATTTCAACCATGTGTTGGTGAGGATGTTGAAGGTCTTGTCCGGCGTTTGCACGGGAAAGGCCGAAAGATATTTATCGAGGAAGATTTCCGTGGTGTGCCAGGCGTGGTCCACTTGCGAGAAATCCTGGAAAAGCTGGGCTTTGACCAGGGCTTCGCTCCGCGTTTCGGCGGCGCCGACCGAGTAGAGGATGCTCCGCTCCTCGTTGGGTTTCAACGCGATGGACAGGCAAAGGCTGGCGATGGGCTCGTCCCACTTGTGAGTGGTTTTCCCCACGTAGCGGCCCTGGCGGACCGCTTCGGGGGCCTGGGGAGAGCCGTAGGTTCCCAGGAAGGCTTCCCTGTCGCCGCAAGCCGCCGCGGTGGGGAGGTTCACGGCGTGCCAGGCGGTGAGGTCCCAAGGGCGCCGGTCGGCGTTGTTTTTCCCGGGCGCGAGACGTCTTTGGGCCAGGATGACTTTGTTATCGTTTTGAAAAGAGGTTTCCAGCGCCGTTCCGGGCGCGGCGGGGCATTTCGCCGACCACAACCCCAAGTCCCATTCCAAATACGTCCAAACCGTGAGACGGCGGGGCTTATTGGACATGTTCCGGATTCGCAAACGCCAGATTTCCAGGGGTTCTTCATGCGGCACGAAGACCATCCATTGGCTTTGAATTTGACGGTTCTGGGAGGTGATGAGAGTGTAGCCCGTGCCGTGCACGCATTCGTAGAGGTCCGGTTTCGCGCAGACCGGTTTCCAGCCGACGGACCAAAATTCCCCTGATTGTTCGTCCCGCACGTAAATGGAACGGCCCCAATTGTCCTGAACAGGGTCCTGTTCCCACCGAGTCAACCGGTTGGAGGCTGGGTCGTTCAGCCAGGAATAGCCGGAGCCGGATTGCGACATCACCACGCCGTAGGTCCCCGTGGTGAGGATGTTGAGCCAGGGGCGGGGCGTGTCCGGACGCGAAACGAAAAAGCTTTTCCCGTCGTCAGCGAAACGGCCGAAGGGTGTTTTGTAGGGGAACCGAGGTTGTTTCATGAGCGGGGAACCCTCCTTCAATATGAAATGACCGGCGAAAGTGATGAAGAAGTATTGTAGGAGAACCGGAAGACTATTTCAATTGGTTTATTGCGTGGGACCTACGGTTTTTCGATCCTGAGGTTGTCTATGTAGAAGGAAAAGGTCCCTGAAGCGGGGGATTTGGCTGAGAAGGTGACTCCCTCGAACGAGGAGAGGACGAGGCCGCTGAAGTCGGAAAGAGGGAGTGAGACGGAGTGGAAGGTGTTGTCGAACGTAACGCTTTTCTGCGTCCGGAGGGCCACTTCCGGGTCGGTGGCTGCGGAAGACTCCACCTTGAGATAGACTTCCTTGCCGGATGGGGCCCGGAAATCGAACTTGATCGTGCCGCCCGTGTAAGCGGAAAAGTCCTTGGTTTGGTTCGTGGTGGGATACCCGAACTTCATATACAATCCAGCCCAATAACCCGGAGGGTTTCCGCCGTCGGAAACTGTGGCTTTGAGCGATTTCGTGCCTTCTGTGAATTCACCGATGCCGGCGGCGCTGGCCAGGGCGATGCTCCCCCCGCCTCCTTCAAAAGCGCCCAAATAACCTCCGTCGGAATCGGTGGGGTTGGGCATATCGAACTTCATGTAAGACGTCGCCGCTTCCGAGAAAAACCCATAGGATTTCGCCGTGTCTCCGATGTTCCCCCCCACCCAGACCTGGGCATTGGCGGTAAGCCCCTGATAGGAGACCTGGATCGTGCCGCTGGAACCCAGGATGGCCCCGGCGGTGAAAGTGACTTGGTTCCCCACGGTCGGGGATAACGTTCCCACGGTGGCGGGGCTGATGGTCCAGGACGGATCCGTGTCCGAAACGAGGCCTTGCGGGCTCAGGATCCTGGCGGTGAAGGTTTTCTCGTTCCCCGAAACAACGTTGGTGGCCGTGGGGCTGACCTGGAGGATGAGGCTGGGAGCCGAAATCCGGTCTTTTTTCTTGGTGCATCCGATCGAAACAAAAACCGTGGACAGGAGGATCAGCGCAACAACACGGTCTCGAAACATGTCAGGACCTCCCTTTCCCGGAGAACCGCCAGGCGAGCCCCGCTCTGTCGGGCCTCACCCACACCGTTGGCCGGGCGGGATGATGGGCGCGTAGAAAAGGTGCGCCGCCGCGGGCCACGAAAAACGCGTCGATGATGGAATAGACCCAGAGGCCCGCCGCGGCCGCCTTGAGGGCCGTGGCCCGGTTCCGCTGGACCTTGTAATCGTCGTAAAGAGGATCGTCGGCGACGCTTTTGGCCTTGTAATCCTTATAGGTTTTGTCGGCGCTCCGGTCGGCGGAGTACGCGCCTGTGGCCAGGCTGCCCGTCGCAAAGAAAAAGGCTGCGCCTTTCATGGCCTGGCCGTTGAAGATTTGCCCCCAACCCGGAACGAGCAAGGACCTCACCGTCGCGTTAACGGGAGTGCTTTCCGAAAGGTTCACTTCCAAGCTTTCATGAGCGAGGAGGCCTGGCGGGTTTGCGGTGAGAAGCATGAGGAATGGTAAAAAAAGCGTTAAAATTTTATTTTTCATAGGTGATTTGGTCGATGTAGACGTATCCTCCTTCCCCGGCGTTGGTGGTCCCGGTCGGCTGTGTGAAGACGAAAAGGAAAGTCGCGTATTGTTTCACGTTTGTGAATTGAGAGGCGGGGATGGCCCCGCTGGCCGGGAGGGTGAATTGGGTCCACTCGGTTGATAATTGGCTCCTGGAAATATCGAGCGTCGGCGGCGAGGTCTTATTGTTCCCATCGTCCGGTGCCTCGACGCGCAAGATCGTGTTTTCGGACAGGGAGCCGCGGGCCCAGAACGTGACTTTCGTGAACCCGGCGGGAGAAAGGTTTTTGGCGGGCACCGTGTTGAGTTGGGACGAGTTCAGGCCGACGAGGATGCTGAACCCGGCAAACAGGTGCTGCATCCCAAGGGTTGTGTCGAAGACCTCGCCTCCGTTCCATGAATAGTAGATGGACTTGACGCCCGAATGCGCCGATTGCTTCGAGCCGAAGAGCAATTCCTGGTTGGCGGATTCGGGGAGCAGCATCGCGCCGCCTCCCGTGGTGAGGTCCTCATCGTAAATCACCCACGTCGGCGCCGATTGGCTCACGGCCTCGCTGGCGAGCGGATCCGTCAGTTTGCGCGACGGTACTTTGTCGCAGCCCGACATGAGCATGATGAGCCCCAAACCGGGGGCCATGAGGAGCCGCGCCACTCTTCGGGTCATGGTGAGAGTCATCTCCGATACGCCTCTTTCAAGATCGTGATCTCCACCCGCCGGTTGACCTGACGTCCTTCCGGCGTTTCATTCGTCGCGATGGGTTTTTCGTCTCCCCAGCCCAGCGCATCGAACCGTGCCGCCGGCAGGCGGCCGGTCTTGACGAAATAGTCGACCACCGACTGGGAGCGCTTTCTCGATAGGACCTTGTTTTCTTCTATGTTCCCGACGGAGTCCGTATGGCCTTCCACCCGGACCCGGTTCTTCTTATAGATCTTCAAAAGCTGTACCACTTGGTCCAGTTGTTTCAGGGCTTCTGGGCGCAGGGCGTATTGGCCGGTCTCGAAGAGGATTTGTGACGTGAAGGAAACCTTCAAGCCTTCCTCTTCCTCCGTCGTCGGGATGTCTTTCAGGCGGTAGACGACGCGGATCGGCGTCACGGCCGATATGTATTGGCCGCCCTTGATCACATAGAACATCGCGCGGTAGCGCCCTCCGGGGACGAGCTGGCCGTTCGTGTCGCGACCGTCCCAGTAGAGATCCTGCGGAAGGGTGTTCTTCGGATCGGTCCACGTGGCGGGATCGAAGGGATCGGAACCGGAGAAACTCTTCACGAGCAGATTGGTGGATTCCTCGCGGATGTCGAGGGTCCAATCGATCACTTTGCGGGGATCCGACGCCGTCGGCTGGAAATACACCTTGGCCGGGGCCGTGTCTTCGACGACGAGGGTGTCTGTGCTGGCCGTGAGCTTTACCCAGAAGGGAGCCTCGGGTTCTACGGGCGGCTTGTTGGCGCCGTATTCCACTGGAGGCGTGAAATGGAAGAGGGATTGGAACCGCTGGGAGAGGAACAGGCGCGTTTCATCAAACCCGCCGAGCGTGTCGGCCAGGAACCGGTTGTCTTCTTCCCGAGCGCGGGTGTAGGAGATCCCCACCGTCGTCAAGGTGCGGAAGGACTTCTCCAGTTGCACGCGGTAGAGCCGGTCGAAGGTTTGCCCAAGCCGCCACTGGAATTCCTCCGGGCCCCAATCGTCTTTCGAGTAGAGCCCGGAAAACCGGAAGGATCCGTAAGAAAGCTCGTTTTCGATGCGGAGGGAAGAGGTCAGGGGTTTCAATTTGTCCGTGCGGGACGTATAGGCCAGGCCGGAAAGCGCCAGGGATTCTCCCCCCCGGACGATCAAGAGGTTCCGCACCTTCCCTTCCCGGAAGTGGGAAAGGAACGCGCCCGAGTGCAACGGGGAACGGGTGGGCCATGCCCCCGTGTTGTAAGGCGTTTCCCAGACGAGCCGGCCGTCTTTCTCGTAATAGTACATCCGGTCGGTGGTGGTCGGGTAATACGACAGGCGGTATTGGAGAGAGAAGGCC
>JACQPF010000372.1 GCA_016207625.1 Elusimicrobiota bacterium
AGGCCGACCCGGGGCCGCGAAAGCCCCGGCCCTTCGACGTGTTCCAAAATGCCATGGCCGTGTTGGCGGCGGAAGCCGCCTTCGCCATCGGGGTGGGTTTGCTGGGGTTCGGCTTTTGGTCGCTCGGGTCGCCCCATATCGGCTGGATCACAACCCTGGCCACTTTCGGATTCGGTCTCCTCTTCACGACGGGCGGCTGGAAAGGAGCCCAGCGCTTTTTGGGAGACGCCGAAAAAGCGTTGAACTTCAAAGAAGCGGTTGAAAGGCTGCCCCGTTTGCCGGCGGACGACGGGTTGCTGCAGCGGGAGAGTTTTATCCGAGAAATCCAGAAACTGGTCCCGGGATTCCAGGACAAAGACCTGAAGGTGGATTGGGAAGGAACGAAGACCCATGGGGGCCGCCCGGCGGTGACGGACGGAAACGGCCATGTGTGGGTGAACCCCTGGCTTTTGGCGGATCCCGCGAAGATCACGGCCCTGGGGGGCGAATGGTCTTCTCTCATGGAGAGCGGTGCCGCGGAGGAACAGAGCGTCCAGCGCCTTCTTCGTTTGCAGAGGGAACTGGCGCCCAT
Source organism: Elusimicrobiota bacterium (assembly GCA_016207625.1). Taxonomy (GTDB): domain Bacteria; phylum Elusimicrobiota; class Elusimicrobia; order FEN-1173; family FEN-1173; genus JACQPF01. The sequence continues at coordinate 572 of JACQPF010000372.1, forward strand.
CGTCGCCCAGCATGAGGCCTTGCGCGTGCGTTACACCCGGCACCCCGTCCTGAAATACGAACTGATCCAAACCCCCTGGATCTATTTTCGAAAACTGTTCCCGCTTGAACCCGTTTCTGCCCGGTCCCCGATTTCCCAAACGACTTTTTCCGAAGACCGCTTGTCCCGTGAAACGAGACCGTTATGGGTTCCCCTCGCTCCCCAGGCCCGTCCTTCAGGGACGCCCCGCTTTTTCGCCCGCGGTTCCAGGGATGTTCCGGTAGCGGTTTCCCCCTGGGCCGGACTTTCGGAGGACAAAGCCCTGCGCATTCTCCCGTATCTGACCGATGCGGAAAGACAACAGCTTCATCAAGACCTCCTCGCCCGGGGGCGCCGCTGGAGCGATTCAGCGGGCGCCTCTTCTCTTGAGCCCGCATCTCTCCAAGCTGAATTCGTTTTCGGGGAGTTGGTCAGGGCTGTGGCAAGGTCCCATGGCCTGGGGAAGGCCCTGAACGGGGAAGAAAGCGCCGGTCCTCCGGCGGAAAGAGACTGGGCGGACCTCGTGGAATTGGCGTATGATTGGAGCCTTTTGAGCCGGGAGACGCAGAAAGAAGAAACGGCTCTGCGCCTCGGGCGGTATCTGAGCTTTTACAATGCGGCGCGCCACACGATCCAAACCTCCGTTCCATCCCGGGGGTTCGGCTTGGCGCGGGCGAGAATCCGCGGCTGGGTGAGAAGCGCCTGGCGGAAGATCCAGGAGGTGTTGTCGGGAGGAGCCGCCTTGCAGGTTTTCCATGTCCCGTTGGCCCGCGGCACGGATGGGGGGCTTCGCTTTTTCGAAGACGATCGGACCGAGGATTGGTTGAACCGCTTGGCCCGGGCCGTCGAGAAAACGGAGGGTGAACCCCGGACGATTTTGGTCACGAACGAATCCCTTCGTGAGGATGAAAAAGAGCTGGTCTGGGACTTGGTTATCGGCGCTTTGGAACGTCGGTCCGCCCGGTTCGGCCAAGCCCCGGTGTCGCGCGAGACCCTTCGCGCTTCCCTGGCCGCCGGACGAATCCTGTTCCGCGAGGACGTGACCCGCCGGGAGAACCCGGGCGTCATCCAGGCCAAGGCCATCGCCAAAACCCTCGGCGGGCTGACCCGAGATCCTTTGATGGACATCTACACCCTCTGGGAAGACCAATGGGATCTGTCCGATTTCCGCAAAGGCGCGGCCCGCCTCATCGTGATCCTGACGGGGACCCTGGCCCTGGACGCCACTGAATCCGTCGAAAAGGCCACCCAAGCCATCCAATACGCCCTCACGCAGGCCTAAGCAGCCCGACTCTATCGGCCCTGCTCAGGCGGCTGGATTATCCGATGTCCGGCATGTAAAAAACGCACATACCCATTGAAAAAGAACTCAAATAAGGCATATATTTAAATTGTAACAATACCAAACAAACATTAAGCTGCGCGCAACGCCTTCTTGGGGATCCGGACAACGGTGATGAGTCAAGGGCAGTCCAGAGGCTGGAATGTGAATCGAACGAGCTCGATCAAGTTCGCCCTCCTGATCGGAGCGATGCTTCTTTTGCCGCGCGGGGACGGTGTCCTCGCTTTTTCCTGGACGGATCCTTCCCTCTCAACGGGCTCCACGCGCATCCGAAAAGTTCACATCGACGAGCTGCGCGCCAATACCAACATCAAGCGCGTGGAGTTCGGTTTCGGCAACTATACGTTTACGGACGCCACCCTCACAGCGGGTTCCACCCTCCTCCGCAAGGTTCACGTCGACGAGCTCCGCGCCGCGGCCTCGGCCATCTCCAACGTATACCGGCCCATCTGTCCCGCCTACATGCCGGCCACGCCCTCGTGGACGAACCCCACCATCACGGCGGGCTCCACCTTAATCCGGACGGCGCACGTCGCGGAGCTGCGGACGCTGTTGGACGGCATGGGCACGTGCGCGCAATGCTGCCCGCCGTCATCGTGCAAGACGGGGACTTGCACGTTGACGGGCTGCGGCATGAGGTCGCCGGGCAGCGAGGGGAGCCCGGCGTGCGCGGTGTGCCGGGACTGCAACGGGTCGGGGAGCTGTACGGACGTGACCAGCGGTACGAACGACGTGGGATGCGACGCTTCCGGCGACTGCTACACCGCCCCGCAAACCTGCAACGGTTTCGGCGGGTGCAACACGAACTATCGAGCCGAAGGGACTCAATACGGAGGCTGCGATGGGGACTCGTCGACCGCCTGCCGGATGAACGCCTGCGACGGCACGGGCGGCTGCGACACATTCTACCCCTATCCCAACGACACTCAGGACAGCACGAGCCCCGGGTTATGCAACACGAGTTGCCACTATTGCAGTTCTGGAAGCTGCACGTATTTGACCTCCGGGCAAGGTTATGGATGCACGTCCGCCTGCCAGGTGTGCAACGCCTCGGGCAATTGCGTCAACGACGCGGACGGCAACGCCTGCGCGGGGGGGACTTGCTGCAACGGGAACTGTCAGAGCGGATCGGGGAGATGTTGCAGCGGCACATGGTGGCCGAATGGCAATTGCTGTCAGACGGGCCAGAATTCCCCCGATTGCACCGACCCTGCTGCACCGGATTGCTGGTGGGCAAACCATATCTGTTGGTGCGACGGGTCCGCTTGCAACGGGACCTGCCATCACGACGCGGGTATTTGTTGCAGCAACACGTGGTATGCCGGCGGGGCTTGTTGTCCGGGAGATAACCACCCCGTGACGGGAGATCCATGCTGCAACGATCATCAATGGCATTCCTGTTGCGTCAATTCGGACTGTTCTGACGGTAACCCCTGCACGAACGACATCTGCAGCAGCTACACCTGCGCGAACACGAACGTCGCTGATGAGACGGACTGCGCGGGCGGAACGTGCTGTGGCGGTGCCTGCCAGTCCGGCTGGGACTGCTGCACGGTCGGCACTTGCGGCGGTTGCGGCAGCGGCACGGACTGCAACTTGACACTGAACATCGGGGGCGAAGGCAACTACAAATGCCGGAGCATAAACGGCGGGGCGTATTCGTGGACCAGCGGTGGAGACCGTTGGGAAAGTTGCGACGAATCGGGCGAACTTTGCGCGACCTATGCCGATTGCGGCGGCGGCCCTCAATATTGCTGCTCGTCCATTCCCAACGGCTGGTCGGTGGTGGCTTGGAGCACGTGCTACCGCGACGCGGACGGCGACGGCTACGGCAACCCCGGCGACAGCGAATCACAGTGCTGCTCGTCCTGCAAAGCCGGCTGGGTTTCCAACAACTCCGACTGCTGCGACTCCGACTCCAACGCCAAGCCCGGGCAGGCGAACTACTACACCGCGCAAAACGCTTGCGGCAGTTGGGACTACAACTGCAGCGGATCCGTGGATAAGTACTATCCCAACGACATCCCCACCAGCTGCTGGGGGACGTGCCCCAGCGATTGCAACACCTACACAGACCCACCCCCCGACTGCAATGTCGAATTCATCGACCAATCCTATTGCTACTGCGACCCGTTTGATAATATCTGCCTCACAGACAACTACGGCTATGTGACGCAAAGCTGCCACTGAAGCGTTCTCTTACATTGATTCGCCCGGCCCCATCCGACAAACCGGGGCGATGCGTGGCCGCATGCGTGGCCGCATGCGTGGCCGCATCGAATTGACGCCCATTGGTTGATTTGGTAGACTGCTTTGGGTCACGATCAATCTCCCCAGGCGGCATCCCCTCAAATCGTTGAACCCATCACATAGATCTCTTCTTCCCGCCCCGCCGGAGTTTCGCATCCGCCGGGAGGGATGAGCACGGTCAGAACGTCGAGAAAGAGGTATCGCGCGGTGAGTGCCGAGAGCAGGACCGTCCCTGCGGCGGAGAAGTTCGACAAGAACGAATCCCTTTGGCCGGAACCATCGGTTAAGCTCATCAATTCCTTTACCCAGCCCCTGAACAACGCGGTCGCCGCCGCCCGCACCTGCTATTCTTCCAGGGTCATCTATCCCGAGGAATTGGAACGGGATGACGCCTCCCGGGCGCAGCGGGACATCATCGCCGAAAGCACCTACCAAGCGGGTCACCACACCACTCTTCAGCATCCCACCTTTCAATTCGTTTTGGAGAACGTGTCCCGCCAATTCATCTGGTCGTTTTTGCACAGCCATCCTTTCTATAACTCCGAGCAGGTCAGCCAGCGCTACGTCACGGTGAGTCCCGAACACGTCGCCACGCCGCCTCTGGAAGGGCGGTCTTTGGAGATCTACCGCCGGACCATCGCGTCCCAGATGTCCGCCTATGCGCGTTTGATTGAAATCCTGACGCCCAAGGTGGAAAACGAGTACCATCGGATTTTTCCTCTCCGGAGCCCCGAAGACAAGAAATGGGCCCGCAACATCCAAAGGAAATCCCAGGAGGTGGCGCGATACGTCCTGCCCGTGGCCGCGCATGCGCATCTTTACCACACCGTCAGCGGATTGACGCTCCACCGCTACCACCGGCTTTGCCAGGGGTTCGACGCGCCCATGGAACAGAGGACGGTGGTGAACAAGATGGTGGAGGAAGTCCGCCGGGTGGATCCGCTTTTCGCCGGGCGCATGGAGGATCCCCTTCCCTTGGAACGGACGCCGGAATTCGAGCTCTTCGAGCTCTTCCATCGGAACGCGCCTTCTCCGTCGGATGAATTCCTGCGGGAGTTCGATGCGTCCCTGGGCGGCTTGAGCTCAAAACTGGTGGATTATAAAGCCAACGGCGAGGCCGTCACGGCCCAGGCGGTCCGGTCCGTTTTGGGGGTCCCCCGGGGCGGCTTGTCCGATGAGGGGGCCATTGACCGTCTCTTGAATCCCGCGGCGAACGCATACCTGAGCGAATCCTTGAACCTCGCGGCGCACTCCAAGCTGATGCGCGCCATGGTCCATATGCATTTCACGTTCCGGAAAAAGATCTCGCACACCGCCGACAGCCAGGACCAGCGCCACCGCCTCACGCCGGCCTCGCGACCGATCTTGAGCGGGCACTTCGTGCCGGGAAAGCCGGATTACATCGTGCCGGCCTTGGTTCAAGAAACGCCGGAGGCCCTGGAATTTTATGAGGAGACGATGGCGGCGGTCTGGGAGAGCATTTCCCGCTTGCTCAATTCGGGCGTGCCGCCGGAGTTCGCCCTTTACCTCTTGCCCAACGCGGTGAGCGTGCGGTTCGAGGAATCGGGGGACCTGTTGAATTTCCATCACAAATGGAGCAAGCGCCTTTGTTACACGGCGCAAGAAGAGATTTGGAAAACCAGCAAGGAAGAGGTGACGCAAATCGCCTCGGTCGCGCCGCGGGTGGCGAAGCACATCGGCGCCCCCTGCGCGCTTCGGGCGGCGGCGAAGAAAGCGCCGTTCTGCCCGGAGGGGGACCGTTTTTGCGGGGTCCTTGTGTGGCGGCTGCCGGTGGAGAAATACCAACGTTTGATTTAAATATTTTCATTCGAGGAGCCTCATGTCCACATTAATCGTCGTCGGCGCCCAATGGGGCGATGAAGGAAAAGGGAAAATCGTTCACCTGTTGGGGAAGAGAGCGGA
>JACQPF010000394.1 GCA_016207625.1 Elusimicrobiota bacterium
GAGTGATATTGGCTGGCCTGACAGCGGCGCTGTGGATCTCCCCCGGGCCGGCGGGGGCCGGCCTCGATTACCGGCGATTAAGCGATGAGACCGGGAGCTTGTTGGGCGAGGCGCTCCATCAATACCGGAAAGGGAACCCCTCCGAAGCTCAACGGAAGGCCGAAGACGCCTATTTCCAAGCGTTCGAGAACCTGGAAGGGCCGATCCGCGTCAACATCTCCGCCAGGAAAAGCTTTGAGCTTGAAGAGGAGCTTGTGGCGATCCGCCGCATGATCGCGGCGAAAGAGCCCGCCGAAAAGATCGAAGCCGGGATCAACCATTTCATGGCGGGCCTGCGGGCGTTGCTCCCTCAACTGGAAAACGGTTTCGAGCTGACGGCCGAAGCTCCGGATGAAACGGGCCCTGACATTGAGCCCGTCTGGAAGCAGGCTTTTGAGAACATCCGGACCGGTCTCGGCGATGCCGTGGGCGTTTACCGCCGGGGGGAGCCGAAAAAAGCGGCGGAACTCGTCATCCAAATCCAGTACGACCACTATAAGAACAACCTTCTGGAAACCGCCGTCCGACGCCACATCTCGCAGAAAAAAGATTTTGAGAACAACAACGGCTTCGCCGAGGTCGCCGGCTTGATCCAAAGCGGGAAGCCGCCTGAAGCGGTTGAAGCCCGGGCGTCCACTCTGATCGAGGGGTTGCAGGCGGACCTTCCCGGCCTTCCCGTCGTCGAGGGAGTCCGTTCCGATAGGGAAGAGGAAACGGCCGCCGTCCCCGAGGCACCTCGGCAGGACTGGGCCCGAGTGACGGACGACCTTTTCGGCGAACTGGGGAAAGCGGTCGCTCTTTACCGGCAGGGGGAAACCCAGCGCGCTGTCGGGTTGACGCAAAGCGTCTATTTCGACCTCTTCGAGGCCAGCGGGATGGAGGCGGAGCTTGGGAGCCGGTCCGCCAGCCTCAAGGCGGATCTAGAGGGATATTTCAGCGCCCTCGTGGCCGGGATGAAAAGCGGCGCGTCCGTAGATAAGATTCAAGAGACCCTCGAAACCATGCGGGCCGACTTCGATCGCGCGGCGGCCGCGCTCGCAAAACCGAAGGATTCCCCGGCGGCCCTTTTCTTCTATTCTTTGATGATCCTCCTGCGCGAGGGGATCGAAGCCATGCTCATTGTGGCGGCCATCATCGCCTTCCTCTTGAAGACCGGCCACCGGGACAAGCTCCGGGTGGTTTACCATGGTTGTGTTTCGGCCTTGGTCCTGAGCCTCGCCACGGCGATCCTCGTGAAATGGGTTTTCAAGGTTTCCCCCGCCCATCAGGAGGCGCTGGAAGGAGTGACGATGCTCCTCGCCTCCACGGTCTTGTTCTTCGTCAGCTTCTGGCTGATCTCGAAAGCCGAAGCGCGGAAATGGACGGCTTTCATCCAGGACAAAGTCGCCGCTTCCCTTTCCGCCAATTCCCAACGGGCGCTCTGGCTCGCGGCTTTTCTGGCGGTGTACCGGGAAGGGGCCGAAACGGTCCTCTTCTACCAGGCGCTCGTCGCCGGCGCTTCCGGCGCGGGCCTCACGGCGGCGGCCGGCGGGTTCGCCGCGGGGTGCGCGGGGCTTGCGGTTGTTTTCCTGGCCATGCGGTACGGGGCGGTGAGGCTTCCGATCGGGCCGTTTTTCCTCGGCACGGGGGCGCTGCTTTATTTCATGGCCTTCATCTTCGCCGGCAAGGGCGTCATGGAGCTGATTGAGGCGCGCGTGTTTGAACCCACCCCCGTCACGTGGATGCCCGCCATCCCGGCGATCGGCGCCTATCCCTATTGGCAGACCCTGGGCCCGCAGTTGATCCTCCTCGCGGCCGCCGCCATCGGAGCGGCGCTCATGGCGAAACGGCGGAAAGCAGTCGCGCACACTTTTCAACTGAATGACTAAAAAGGAGATCTGAACATGAGGAAGTTTTTTGCATTCTGTATGGCGGTCCTGCTGTCCGGCGCCATGGCGATGGCGTACGAAGAAGGGATCAAGGAATATCCGATCGGCCTGCCCAAGGTCATCAACCAACTGAACATCGCCGCCGTCTATCTCAAGCCCATCGACATGGAGCCGCGGGGCATGGACCTTCCGTCCTCCCAGGCCGACGTCCATCTCGAAGCGGACATCCACGCCACCACCGGGAACCGCAACGGTTTCGGCGCCGGGGAGTGGATCCCCTACCTGACGGTGGGCTACAAGCTGGAGAACCTCGACACCGGCCAGGCCAAGGAAGGCAACTTCATGCCCATGGTCGCCAAGGACGGCCCCCACTACGGCGCGAACGTCAAGATGATGGGGCCGGGCAATTACAAGGTCGCCTACACCATCGAACCCCCCATCAAGCAGGGCTTCGGCCGCCACACCGACACGGCCACCGGCGTCGGCAAATGGTTCCAGCCCATCACGGTGGAATGGGAATTCAAGTGGATCCCGATCAAGTGACGGAGCCCTCAGAAGAATGATTCTTTTCCTGACGCACTGCGTCCGCGCCTTTCTTCCGTCGGCGGTACTGACGGGGCTGTTGTTCGCCCTGCGCCGCCCCGCCAACGGGAAAGGGGCGGTTCGGCCTGTCGCCGGCGCCCTCGCTTTTGGGCTGGGCGGCGGCGTCCTCCTTTTTTTTGTCTCCCGCCATCAGGAAACGGTCACCGCCACCCGCGCCTTTCTCGACGCGGCCGGCATCCTCTCCGTTCTCCTCATGGCGGGGGCCGTTGTTTCGCTGGAATGGATGCGGAGCCGAGCGGGGCTCTTTTTCGCGGCGGCCCTGGGCGCCGTCGCCTCCTTTTCCTTTCTCACCGTCTGCGCCGAACAGGCCCTTTCCGCCGTTTCCGTGCTGAACACGGACCTCCTGATGAATATCGGCGGCGTCCTGGCCGGTTTTTCCCTGACGGTCTTTCTTGTCCCCCTCACCAATCGCCTGGCTTCGAGGTGCGGCCGGGGGACCCTCTCCTGTTTCTTTCTCGCCGCTTGCGCCCTCCTCGTCATTCCCTGGAGCGCCGAGGTCCTGCTCGGGCTGATGCGGCTGGAGAAGGTGGCGCTCACCAGCGCCCGTCTCACTTTCGTTGCGAAAGCCATCCATTATTCATTCCTCTTCCCTTACATACACCTTGCCCTCCTGGCCGCCTTGGCCCTGCTCTTTTTTACCGGCCGGACGGCCTTTTCCGCCCGGGCGCTTTCAGAGACGGCCAAGCCGGCGCGGAGAAAAATGGTGGGCAGGATGCGGCTTGAGGCGCGGTGGTTCAAATGCGCCCTGGCCTCCATCGGCTTCATCCTGGCCGTATTCCTCCACCACGACCTCTACGCATCGCGGCCCCCCCGGATTTCCAAACCTGTTCCTTTGACGCCGGACACCGGCGGGCGGATCCGGGTCCGGATCGATGACGTCGCGGATGGAAATCTCCATCGCTTCGCCACGGTGACGGAGGATGGGCACGTGGTCCGGTTCTTCCTGATCAACCGCGCCTCCGCGAGCGCCGGCGGCCGGAAAAAGATCGGCGTCGTCTACGATGCCTGCATGCTTTGCGGCGACATGGGCTATCGGCAGGACAAAAACGATGTGGTCTGCATCGCCTGCAACGTCCGGATCTTCGTCCCGTCGATTGGAAAGCTGGGCGGGTGCAACCCCATCCCGCTCCCGCACGAAATTGACGGGGAATCCATCGTGATCCGTTCGGAGGAACTGAACAAGGGAGCGCAATATTTTTCGCAAGTGGTCGACGTGAAAGGAAAGAAATAATGTTCCTCCGGATGCTCGCGCAGTCTTTCGTCAGGGGGCGAAGAAGAAAGGTCCTGGCCGTCGCCATCATCGCCCTGTCGGCGAGCCTCGTCACGGCCCTCATGAACCTCTCCATCAACGTGGGCGATAAGATGTCGAAGGAGATGAAATCCTACGGCGCCAACATCCATGTGGCTCCGAAAGGCGACGACATCGCCCTGGAGATCGGCGGGATCGATTACAATCCCCTGAAAGGGCGGATCTTCCTCCGGGAGGAGGACCTCCCGAGGATCAAGGAGATCTTTTGGCAACACAACATCGTCGGTTTCGCCCCTTTTCTGAAAACCACAGCCCTGACGGAGACGGGAAAACGCGTTCCCCTTTGGGGGACGATGTTCGATAAGCTCCTGCCGGTCGAAAGCGACGAGGATTTCCGCGCCGGGGTGCGGGTCGTCAATCCCTTCTGGCAAGTTCAGGGAGAGTGGCCCAATGATGACGACGGCGCTAGCCAGAAGTGCCGCGGGGGAGCGGCCGATCCGGCCGGGCTTTTAGCAGGGGAAACGCTTGCGCGGGAAATGGGCTGGAAATGCGGGGACCGGATCCGCGTGAAGGTGTTGGATGGAGAACAGCGGGAAGTTTTCTTAACAATTCGTGGGCTCCTCCGCACCGGCGGGCCCGAGGAGTCGGCCCTTGTGGCCCCCCTGTCCGTCGTGCAGAAAGGGACCGGGTGGGAGGGAAAGGTGCAGTCCGTCAGCGTCAGCGCTCTCACCGTGCCCGAAGACAAGCTGTCGCGGAAGGCCCGGTATGACGCCGATTCCATCGATTCCCTGGAATACGACCGCTGGTATTGCACGGCCTACGTCAGCGCCATCGCGCATCAGCTCGAAGAGGCGATCCCGAACGCATCGGCCCGGCCCCTCTGGCAGGTGGCCGCCGGGGAGGGAGCGGTCATCGGCAAGATCCAGCTCCTGATGATCGTGGTCACGATCGCGGCTTTCATCGCCTCCGGGCTCGGCATTTCCTCTCTCATGGCCACCACCATCCTGGAGCGTTCCCGGGAGATCGGCCTGATGAAAGCGCTCGGCGCCTCGGATGGGGAGGTCTATCTTCTCTTCTTAAGCGAGTCGGCGGTCGTGGGGATCGTGGGCGGGCTCGCGGGGTGCGCGGCGGGCGCCGGGCTTTCCCAGGTCCTGGGCCTCGGCGTGTTCGGCTCCACCGTCGCTTTCCATCCCATCCTCGTCCCGGTCAACGTGCTCCTTTCGGTCTTGGTCGCCCTGGCGGGCTCCTTGGCGCCGTCTCGGCTCATCGCCAAACTTTTCCCGGCGGAGGTGCTCTATGGCCGGCGATAGGATCGGAATGTCGGTCCGCCTCATCTTCAAAGCCCTGAAGATCCGCAAAACCCCTGTTTGGATCACCTTCTTCTCGGTGTTGATCGGGGCCGCCGTCATCACCGCCCTCTCCAGCGTCTATTTCGACATCTCGGCGAAAATGAGCCGGGAGCTGCGGGCCTACGGGGCGAACTTCTTCATAGGGCCGCAGGCGTCCACCGGACACCGGACCATCGATTCTCAAACGGTCGCGGAAGCACTGGGGATGGTTCCCGCCGACAAGTTGGTCGGCGCCTCCCCCACGGTTTACGGCGTGGTGAGGCTTGACCTCGGTCAGGCCGTGCTCGCCGGCGTCGACTTTGCGGGCTTACGGAAGCTCTCCCCCTACTGGCAGGTCGAGGGCCGGTGGATCGCCGTGGACTTCGACGAGAACTCCTGCATGATCGGCAAGACCCTGGCCGGCAAAATGGAACTGAAAGCGGGAGATTCCGTCAACGTGATCCGGAACGAGACGGGTTTTCAGAAAACGCTGGCCATCAAAGGCGTCGTCGAGACCGGGGGGCCCGAGGAGGAGCAGGTGTTCGTCACCCTGGCCCTGGCCCAGAGGATTTTGGGGATGGAGGGAGAGGTCAACCACGTCATGTTGAGCGTCGTTACAGAAGGGCTGGCCGACGGCGCTAGCCAGAAGTGCCGTGGGGGAACGGCTGTCGATGCCCTGGCAGAGCGGATGCGGAACCGGTTCCCGGCGATCGACGCCAAGCCCATCCGGAAAATCTCTTACTCCGACGGAAAAGTTCTGGACAAGATCAAGGGGCTGATGGCCCTGGTGGCCCTCATCATCCTGGCCGTCACCACGCTCTGCGTGATGACGACCCTGATCGCAGTTGTTTCGGAACGCACCCGCGAGATCGGCCTCATGAAAGCCATCGGCGCCGATAACCGGCACATCGTGGGGCAGTTCCTCGCCGAAACCCTGCTGGTCGGGGCGGCGGGCGTGGCGGCGGGTCTCGGCTTGGGGTTCCTGCTGGCGCAGTTGCTCGGGGCCGCCATCTTCGGCTCCGCCATATCGTTCCGCCCAGTCGTGCTTCCCGTGACGGCGGTCCCTTCGATCATCGCGGCGCTCCTGGCGGCGGCGATCCCGGTGAGGATGACCGTGAGGGTCGTGCCCGCCCAAGTTTTGAGAGGAGAATAGAAAATGGAAAAGTGCGTGATCGAAACGAAAGGGTTGACCAAGAGGTACGGCAGCGTGACCCCGCTGGACCGCATGGATTTGCGGATCCGTGAGGGCGAATGGGTGTCGGTGATGGGGCCGTCGGGTTCCGGCAAAACCACATTGTTGAACATCCTCTCGTTCCTCGACGTCCCCACCGAAGGGGAGTACCGGTTGGCCGGCGTCGATGTTTCCACGTTGAGTGAAAAAGAACGCGTGGTGGCGCGGCGCGAAAAAATCGGTTTGATCTTCCAGCAGTTCCATTTGATCCCCTACCTCACGGCGCTGGAGAACGTCATGCTCGCCCAATACTACCACAGCCTGTCCGACGCGGGAGAAGCCGGCGCCATGCTGGAGATGGTGGGCCTCGGGCATCGGGCGGGGCACCTTCCGTCCCAGCTCTCCGGGGGCGAACAGCAACGTGTGTGCATCGCCCGCGCGCTCATCAACGACCCCGTATTGATTCTGGCTGACGAGCCCACCGGCAGCCTCGACCAGGAGAACGAGGGTGTCGTCATGGACCTGTTCAAGAAACTGCACGCGCGGGGCCACACGTTGGTGGTGGTGACGCACGACGTGGACGTGGGCCGCATGGCCGAACGCCGGATCGTCTTGAGCCACGGGCATATGGTCAGCCCCCATCCCACCTTGGGCGCCGAGGAGCAATACACGGACGAGCTCCTTGAACTCCTTGAGAAAAACCAGGAGGCCGGGGGCCGCGAGGGAGCGGCCGACGGCGCTCTTCCGCCCTTTGGCGGGCTCACCCAACCCCTGCTTCACCGGATGGAGCAAGAAGGATTAGTTGCGGTTTCCGGCGGGCGGGTCGCCTTGACCGAGACAGGGGCCGAGGCGGCCCGCGAAAGAGTGCGGCGCCACCGCCTGGCCGAGGCGCTTTTCATGGGTGTTCTGGACCAGGGGCCGAACCAAGGGCAGGAAGCCGCCTGCCAATTCGAACACCTTTTAAGTCCCTCAATGGCCGACGGCATATGCGCCTTCCTGCGGCACCCCAAAACCTGCCCCCACGGGAAACCCATCCCGCCCGGCCGTTGCTGCGGGAATGCGTCCCGGGAATCATGACTTCCCGGCCTGGTTGGAAAAGAGCCGCCTTCGCGGCGTTGATCGGTTGCGCTGCGCTCATGGCCGGCTGTGCACGGGACCGGTCCTGGAAGGTCGGCATGAGCGCCCCGGAAATCAGCGTCCTCGACCTGAACGACAAGACCGTGCGGCTCTCCGATTACCGGGGGAAGGCCGTCGTGCTGCGGTTCTGGGCGACCGGTTGCATGGCGTGCGTCGCCGCCATGCCCGAATTGGATGACTTCAGCAAAACCGCCCGGGAGAATGGGCTGGCGGTGCTCGCGGTCAACATGGGGAGTCCGAAAGAGCTTGTGGAGAAATTCGTGAAAGACTTGAATCTCTCTTATCCGGTTTTCCTCGATCCGGCCCTCATCGCCGCGAAAAAGTACGGCGTCTCCTCCGCGCCGACGACCTTTTTCATCGACCGGAACGGGGTCGCCCGCAAAGCCGTGATCGGAGAAATGACGCGGGCCCAGTTCGAAAAAGCCGCCGGGGGATTGGAAACGGACTTGACACGGACCAAGTGAATGAGGTAAATTTTATTTGTTGTATGGCGAGGCTTTAAGCACCTACTTGCCCCGGCCATTTGTTCCCTCACCCGAGGAATCAATAAACAGGGCGCTAAAGCGGTGGTGACATCCGGAGTTTCGAGACATGTCCCGTGCCGCGGAAGAGCGACACGGGATTTTTTCTATGCCGCTAGGCATGGCCCCGGAGTGTCGGACGGGGTTATCCATCATGACCTCGTCCGACAAACCAAAGTCATTCGGCATAAAGGCATTTCAATGGAGGCCTCACAATGAACCAGAACAACTTGCATCCGCGTTTGGAAACGGTCCTTCTGCACGGCGGCCAAGAGCCGGACCCCACCACGGGTTCGCGGGCCGTTCCGATCTATCAAACCACGTCCTATCAATTCAAGAGCACGGATCACGCGGCGAACCTTTTCGGCCTGAAGGAGTTCGGCAATATTTACACGCGGTTGATGAACCCGACCACCGACGTCTTCGAGAAGCGGATCGCGCTACTGGACGGAGGCGTCGGGGCCCTCGGGGTGGCGAGCGGCCAATCGGCCATCACGCTGGCTCTTTTGAACATCGCCCAGGCCGGCGACGAAATTGTCTCGGCCGACAACCTTTATGGAGGGACCTACAACCTCTTTCACTACACCTTCCCCCGTTTGGGCCTAAAAGTGAAGTTCGTTAAATCCAACGACCTGGACGCTTTCAAGAAGGCGATCACGCCGAAGACCAAGGCCGTCTACGCCGAATCCATCGGGAACCCGAAACTGGACGTGGCAGACCTGGAGGGGATCTCCAAGATCGCGCACCAGAACGGCATCCCGTTCGTGCTGGATAACACAGTGTCCCCTTACCTCTTGCGGCCCATCGACCACGGGGTCGACATCGTGGTCTATTCCGCCACCAAGTTCATC
>JACQPF010000373.1 GCA_016207625.1 Elusimicrobiota bacterium
ACGTGGGGAAATCCTCCCTCTTGAACCGCCTGTTGGGCGAAGAACGGATGATCGTCTCCAATACGCCGGGCACGACCCGGGACACCATCGACACGCGTGTGGAGTGGCGGGACAAGAAATTCCTTTTCATGGACACCGCCGGCCTGCGCGCCAAGAAATCCAAAGCGGTGGGTCTGGAGGGACTGACGCGCATCATGTCCGAGCGGGCGGTGGACCGGTGCGACGTGGCGCTCCTGCTCTTGGACGCCGCCGAAGGCCTCTTGGAGGGCGACACGTCCGTCGGGCTCCTCATCCAGGAGAAAAACCGCGCGTGCGTGGTGGGCGTGAACAAGTGGGACGTCGTCCAGGACAAGTCCCGCGTGGCGCAATGGTTCCGTGACCGGCAGCCGACGGACATGCCCTTCCTTTCCTATTCTTCAGTTGTTTTCCTTTCGGCAAAAACAGGTTACAATGTCTCGGACCTGCTGGAATCGGTCTGGAGCGCATACCGCCAATTCCATCGCCGGTTTGAAAAGGAGGACTTGGAAGCTTTCTTCTGGGCGGAAGTCCAGAACCGCCCGTTCACGCACAGAGGCCGGAAACTCCGTTTCTTGAGCGCGGAACAAGCGGGCACGGCGCCTCCCACTATTGTTGTGCGGACGAACATGCCGAGCGAAGACATCCACTTCTCCTATATTCGCCATATGGAGAGCGCGTTTCGGCAACGGTATCAAGTGGCGTCAACGCCCATCCTCCTCAGGTTTCGGAAGAAATAACAAAGGACGAATATATACTATGGTTCAGTTGATGTTTTGGACGATCGCGGCATACTTGGTCGGAGCCCTTCCGACCGCTTACATTATCGCCAAGTGGGTCAAGGGCGTGGACATTCGCCGGGTGGGTTCGGGCAACCCCGGGGCCACCAACGTTTTTCGCTCCATCGGAAAGGGACCGGGCCTCCTCACGCTCTTTATCGACATGCTGAAGGGATGGCTGCCGGTTTGGCTGTGCATGCAATACACCGCAGGATCCGTGGCGCCGCTGGTGGTCGGTTTGGCCGCCGTGGCGGGGCACACGTGGTCCCCGTTCCTTCGATTTAAAGGAGGGAAGGGCGTGGCCACTTCCGGAGGGGTGTTCCTGGCTCTCCTTCCTCTTGCCACCCTGATCTCCCTCGGCGCGTTCGCGGCGGCCTTCGCCGTTTCCAAGCATGTCTCTGTCGGATCTTTGGCTGGGGCCGTCACGCTGCCCATCGCCGCGTTCGTGTCGGACGGCTTATCTCTGCATGTGGCGCTGGCCGTGGTTTTGGGCTTGCTGATCCTGGTGAGGCATATCCCCAACATCCGCCGGCTCTTTAAAGGGCAAGAGCTCTCGGCCGCGGCGGACAGCGCAAAAGAGGAACTATGACCCGGCACGCGAAAGAGCGGATCGGCGTGATCGGAGGCGGCAGTTGGGGAGCCACCCTCGCCGACCACCTGGCCCGAAAAGGGAACGACGTTTCGCTTTGGGAATTCCAGCCGGCGGCGGCCGAGAGCTTGAAGAAGACACGGACCCTTGCGTTCATGCCTCAGCTCCGGCTGCACCCTTCGGTTGAAGTGACGAGCGATTTGGCGGAGGTCTTGTCGGGGCGCGCCATCCTCGTGAGCGCCGTGCCCTCCGAGCATGTGCGGGCCACTTTCCGAGCCGTCCGAGAGAAAAATACGCTTTCGCCGGGCGCCTGGGTGGTGAGCGTCACGAAAGGGATTGAGACGGACACCCTCAAACGCATGAGCGAGATCATCGCCGAGGAAGTGCCGCCGCTTCAAGGGCGCGTGGCGGTGCTTTCCGGACCCTCCCATGCGGAAGAAGTGGCCAAATCCATCCCCACCGCCATCGTTTCGGCCGGCCCGGGAGACCTGCCCGAAAAAGTGCAGGCGCTTTTCAACTCCGACTCCCTGCGCGTCTACACCAGCGACGACGGAGTGGGCGTGGAGCTCGGCGGCGCGGTGAAAAACATCTATGCCATCGCCTGCGGCATCTGCGACGGCCTCGGCCTCGGCGACAACACGAAAGCCGCTTTGATGACCCGGGGGCTCTACGAAATGACCCGCCTTGGAAAAGCCTGCGGCGCGCAAGAAATGACGTTCCTCGGGCTTTCCGGAATGGGCGACCTGATCGTCACCTGCATGTCGCGCCACTCCCGGAACCGGCTGCTGGGGGAAAAGATCGGCCAGGGCCGGACGCTTGATCAGGCTCTTAAAGAGATGACCATGGTGGCCGAAGGGGTGCGCACCACGAAAAGCGTGCACCAACTCGCCCATCGCATCGGGCTTGAGATGCCCATCGTCAACCAGCTTCATCTTTGCCTTTACGAAGGGAAATCCGCCGGGGATTGCGTGCGCGACCTGCTGACCCGGCCCGTCACGTCCGAGATGAAGCACTTGCGGAAAGAAAAAGAGACTTTTGCTGAAACGCTTTAACGAAAGGATCAAAAATGAACAAAGCCGATTTGATTGACAGTGTTTCGAAAGTGGTGTGCACGGGGACGGAGTCCAAGGCGGCCGTCAACAAAGTTTTTGAGATGATGCAAAAAGCCCTGCGCGACGGAGAAAAAATCGTCATCCAAGGGTTCGGCAGCCTGAACGTGGTGATGCGCAAAAGCAAACCCGCGCGGAACCCTCGCACCGGAGAACCCGTGATGATTCCGCCCCGGCGGCGCGTGAAGTTCAAGATGGCGAAGGACCTATTGTAGAAAAGCGTTAATTGACCGTCCCGAGCAGATATGTTTGAATATGGGGGCCTTTCATGATCGTTTCGCTTCCGGCGGAAAAGGAATATTTTTCCATTGGGGAAGTCAGCCGGATCACCGGCGTGAAACCGTATATCCTCCGGTATTGGGAGTCACGGTTCGGTCTCTTGCGGCCCAATCGCCGTGAGTCCGGTCAAAGGAAGTTTACCCGGCGCGACGTGGAAACCATTTGCCGGATTCGCGAGCTCCTCTATGAGCGGCGGTTCACCATCGAAGGCGCCAAGAAGCATCTGCGTCAGCAGGACAAAAAAGCGCCGGTTCAAATTTCTTTGGAGTTGGCCGAATCTTCTGCCGCAGCGGAGACCCTGAAAGAAGTCAAAAAAGAATTGACCGATATTCTGCAGGTTCTCAGGAATGGAAATTACTCTGCGGGACATTAAGTTGTTTTTTGGCCCAAGATGTTTTTTTGGAAACAGCTTTTTCGAGCTTTCTCACCGGGGCGTAGCGTAGTGGTAGCGCACTCGCTTGGGGTGCGAGAGGTCGTGGGTTCAA
>JACQPF010000038.1 GCA_016207625.1 Elusimicrobiota bacterium
CATGACGCTCCTCATCACGCGGCCTTCTTCCTCCCCGGGCACCTCGATGGTTTTGATGATGAGGTCGTCGCCTTGGCCGTTGTACTCTTTCAACAGGAGGGATCTCGCCGCCGAGGCCGGGATGATCAGGCCGGAACGGTTGTCTTCTCCGAGGGAGAGCATGTTCAGGACGGTCCCGTCGCCCTTGGCTTCCACGATCATGGAATCGGGGGATTCGTTGCCGGCCAAGTCCACGGCGCGGACGCGGTAATAATAGGTTTGATCGCTTTCCATGGTGTCGGCGGCGGCGGGGCCGAAGGAATCGCTTTGCGCGCTGAAGGCCGGGTTCACGTCGATCACCTTGGGCGCCGTGCTTTGGGGATCAATGTTCAATGTTTCCGACCGGTAAATTTTATACGGCTCGGGCGCCGGGTCGGTGAAAGAGGTCCCGTCGATGTTCTCCGTGACGCCGCGCCAGTGCAATTTCACGCTGCCCTCGGAGGGCTGGGCCAGCCATTCGGCCCACACGCCCACGGGGGACTTGGGAGGGACCGTGTCCTGCAGTTTCGCCGTCTTCGTGCTGACGGTGACGTCGTAGCCGGTGACCCTGTTGTCCCCGTTCACGGACCGGACGCGGATCCAGTAATGCGAGTTCGGTTTCAGGTTGGGGATCGTGAAGCTTGTGCCGACGGCCGAACCCGCTTGGTTGATGATGTTGAAAGACGCGTTGGAGGAATACTCCACCTCGAAACGGGTCCCGCCGGGGTTGTCGTTGGCGCTCCACGACAGATCAATGGTATCGGTTGTGACGCCGACGACTTGGGTGTCCGCGGGCGGGTTGGCGAGAGTATAGGCCGTCAGCGGGTCGCTGAAGGAGTTCCCGTCTCCGTTGGACGCTTTCCCATACCGGGTGTAAGGCCGGTTGGGGCTCAGGCCGGTTTCGATATAGCTTGTGGTGTTGCCGGTGCTCGGCAAGGGGCCCAAGTTCGGGGACACGTTGGTGTTGGGCGCCAGGAAGATGTAGAGGCCGGCTTCATTGTTGGCGTTGTCTTTCAAGACCCAGCGGATTTGCCGCGTGGTGGTCTGCGTGAGGTCGACGCTGAGGGTTGGGGCCGCGGGCAGGCCGACGCCGGGAACACCGTAATCGATGTTCGAGGTGGCGCTTTCCAAGGCTTCTCCGCTGAAGGAAGGCGCCCCTTTATCGACGGCCGTCACGTAGTAGTAATAGGTATTGGCATTGGTCAGGCCCGAGTGCGAGTAATTCGTCGAGACGGAATCTACGACGATGGCGTATCCGTCGCTGAAATCATATGGCGCGACGGAATCCACGTGGACCCGGTAGAAGTCCAGGTCGTTCGCGGAAACGGCATCCCAGGTCAGGTCGATCCGGGCATCGGTGGGGATCGGGATCAGGTTGGCCGGCGCGGGCGGAGCCAAGTCAGGCACAACGACTTTGGCTTGCAGGACCGGAGAGCTCGCGTTGTCGTCGATCGGCGAGAGGTTGGGAACTTCGTCTTGGCTTTTGACGGCGAACCAGAACGTCGTCCCCGGCTCCAGGTTGGAGAGCGTGAGGACTTCCGTTTCGCCCGGTAGTTTCGGCGGGAACGGCTCGTTGTTGATGTCGGTCGCCTGGGTCCACCACGTCACCGTGCTGGCGACGCTTTGAACGCTGTACGTGGCCAGTTTGACCGTGTATTGCGCAACGGCGGTAACGGAGGGCGGGACGAAGGTGTCTTCCGACGGAGCGGTCCAAGCCAACAGGACCTCGCCTTCGGTGGCGCTGGAAGCCGCGTCCAAATCGGCCACGGGCTTCGGCGGGAAAGAGTCGCGCAGGCTGACGGTCAGCGTGACAGTGGCCGACGACGCCGCGTGAGCGTCGGGGACCGGAACGGACATGAGAAGGCTCGACGCCGTCAACCATTCGGCGACGACCAGCCTTAACCACCGTTGAATGTCAGGCTTCCATCGAAACATATTGTTGTCCTGCGTTCCTTTCTACACTCTTCCTCTTGGCGCCATTCTCACCCGTCAGGATCCGCCGGAGACGGTCACGTACACCCGGGAGAGCACCTCGATCTCCACTCCAGCCTGCAATTGCGCTTTCACCATAAAGGCGTATTTCTTGCCCCTATGAATATTCGCCTTCGGTATTTCCAGGAACATCTTCACCACTTTGATCTGCAGTCCTTCCACGTCCATCTCGGCAGGTTCCACCTTCAGCCATGCCGGATCGGGAGCGGCTTCATACCCCTCGGGGAGCGAGTAACGCTCGTTCCAGGGCGCGCTCGCCAGCGTGAAACTGAGCGCGGTTTCCGCACGGTTCGTGATCTTGATGGACTTGCCCATCTCTTCCTTGACGTCGTATCGAATTCCCGGCTCCACGTCGATCAGGTAGATCGTTTGGGGAAGCATGTCGAAGTCCAGCGTCAACATGGCTTTCCTCTGCTTCTCCTGCTTCAACGTGTCTGGTCCGGGCCCGGTCGAGAACCGGAAACGGCTTCGCACCCCAACACCGATCAATCCCTCATCGGAAGAATGCGCCCAGAAGGCCGCCTGGAAATGCCGCCCCGTATATCTGGGGTCGTCGGGCACCTCCAACACGACTTCCGAAAAGGCCGCGCCGTTCGCCTCCAGCATGAGATGGTTGGGGATGATCTTGACCCATGTCGGGTCAGGGATCGCCTCATATCCCGGCTGGAGCTCCTTCGCCGAAGGGATCAACACTTCGATGACGACCTTCGTCGGCGCCGAGCCTCGATTTTTAAGCGTGTAGGGAACGCTTCTCTCGCTTCGGAGGTTATAGACCTGTCCCACGTTCACGTTTTCCAAGACGACATCCGCAAAACGCGTCACGAGGCCCACACCGGAGTGTACCGCCAGCGGCCCTTGTCCGATCAAGCCGGACACGCACGCGGCGATCAGAATCCCCTTCGGGATCCCTCGTGGGGTTTTCGGAGCGCCATGAGCGCTCAACGCATCACGCTTCTTGTCGTCTTCTGAAACGGTGAACATCGATCTTCCCCTCCCCGTTTAGTTCGCCTGCATCGCCGTGAAGGTGTAGCTCACGTTCGCCGCAGACCCGTTCGACGTCGTGCTCGGCAGTTGCAGCTTGAACCACAAGTGCGCCTTGTTTCCCGGCGCCATGTTGTCCAGGTCGATGCCGCCGTTTTCAAACTTCGTTCCGGTGCCGCCGCTGCCTCCCATGCGCGTGGAAACGGTCGTGTTCGTCCCGTTCCCCGTCAGGAAGTTGTTGGCGACGAACTCCCCGCCCCCGATGGTTGAATCCGACGTCGGCTTGGCCACGATCCAGGTGATCAGTTTGTCCACCTCGTTCGTGGTGTCCGTGTCGAAACCCCAGGCCGGGTTGCCCGCGATGCTCCCCACCACTTCCACCTCTTGTGAGGCCCAGGTCCCCACGATGGTCATCGTGGCCGGCTTCACCGTCCAGGTGCTGGCCGCCAGATCCACAACCCCCAGGTTCATGGTCACGTTCGCCGTGTCGATGTCCACACCGTAGTCGAAGTTCGGTGTCACCGTGATCGTCAACGCATCCGTTACTGCCGCCCAGGCTTTCCCCGTCAGGCTGACCAGGGATAACAGTGCGGTCATTACTATTAGTTTCTTCATTATTTTCTCCTTATCTTCGTTGTTTGCTTCTGTTGCAAAATCAGTTCTTTCCCGTCTGCACGCAGACTCGGGACAGGGCTTCCGTTCCGTCGGACGGTTCGGGCGCGGCCTTGATCAGGAACGCGTATTTCTGTCCTTGATGCGCCCGTCCCGGGGGAATTTGAAAAAGCAGTTTCACGTCTTTTGACTCGCCGGCGGCCAAATCCACATAGGCGCTTTCGAACGCAAGGAAATCCGGGCTTGGCGCAGGCGCATAACCGCTGGGAACCGAGGATTCGTCTTGGAAATAAATGCTTCTCATCCGCACACGCAAACCCTTATCGGTCATGTTTCGCACCTTTAAAACCGCGTCACCGGCGGGACCGGCCATGAGCACATCCTGGGAAAATTTTAGAGACGGTTGGCTCGGAGCGGGATCCGCTTTCGGGGCTTCCGTCATGACGGAAAAACGCAGGCGGCTCCTCAGGCCGACGGCCATGGTTCCCTCCACCGTGCGGGCCCATAGGCCGGCTTGGTAATGCTTGCCGGCTGAACCCGCTTGTTTCGGCACCTTGACGCGGACACTGAGGGAACGCGTCTCGCCCGGCCGCATGGCAAACCTCTGCGGGTCAACCCGGATCCAGGACGTGTCGGGAATGGGCTCGTATCCGGGTTTTAGGTTGTCTGAGGCGGGGGCCTCCGGCGCCACCAAAATCGTCACCGGTTTCTCGCTTTTGTTGGTGAGCGAGAAGGCCTGGGACGTCATCCGGCCCACGTCGTAGGACCGGCCCGCCTCCAGCCGGTCGAGAACGACGTCCACAAAATTCGTCGACAGGCCGAAACGCGCCCGGGCCGCGCTCGCCAGGAGCGTGGCCGAAACGACGATCAGGAAATTCATTAAGAGGTGATGGTTTCTCATAACGTTCCTCATCAAGGCGCGCCGGCGGTCACCGTCATTTGGATCTGCTGTTCCTGGGTGGTGGAGGTGGCCGTGGGCGTTTCAAGCAACAACCAGACGTTGCGATAATTTCCGACAGGCACGTTCACGCCGGTGGAGCTTCCATCCACGGTGAAATCCGCTCCGGAGGAGGCTTTGTTCGCCGGATCAAGCCGGTCCTCCACGCCGAAATTGGCAGTGAGAGGCTCCGTGCCGTGGAAAGCCGCGCTCATCCGGAAGGCGTCGATGCCCAGGCCGCCGGTGGTGATCTGCCAGGGACTTCCGACGGTGATGGTGGAGGCCCTGAGGCTCCATGTGGCCGGGGTTGTGCCCGTGTTGGTGACACGGATTGTGGACGTGGAGACCACGGCCGAAGACATGTTCATCGTTCCGAAGCCGTAGGTGTCGGGGTCCCCGTCCATGTTTTGAATGTCGACGGAAAGCAGGCTGACCTGCGCCCAGGTGTAGGTGGAATTGGAAAGATAGGCTTGGTTTTTGGCGGCGTCCCGCGCTTCGATGGCGATGTAATAGCTCGTGCCCGGCTGAAGGCCATTGATGGTGAGCGATTCGTTTGAACCCGGCGATTGGGCGAAATTCACGATTTGAAACAGGGTCGCGGTGTTCGCAAAGTAATTCTGGTCGGTGATGGCGGCCGGATGGGTGGAATATTTCACCACATAAGCGGCGGCCGTCTTCTGATCGCCGTCGGCGCCTGGGGCGGTCCACGCCAAGTTGATCGTCCCCGCGCCCGTGCCAGGGGTTGGCGCGACGCTCGTGATCGTTCCCGGGTAGAAATAGATGCGCATCAACCCATCGGAAACCTTGCGGCTGGCCGACGACATCGTTCCCAGGCTGACTTCCCCTACCGTGCCGCGCACCCGGAAACCGGCGGACGACATGGGCGCTGCGCCCGAGCCGCCCTGATTGATGGACGTGCGGGTGATTCGCATCGTTGTTCCTTCAAGCTCAAGCGCTCGAAC
>JACQPF010000374.1 GCA_016207625.1 Elusimicrobiota bacterium
GGCGGCCGGCGCGCTCCACGACGTGGTGGAGGGCGATCCCCACGGAAGCGCGCTCCGCCCCAACATGGTCTTCGCCGTCGGCTTGGAGGAGGACCTCCTTTTCCCCGAGCGTCAGGCCGGCGTGCTGCGCGCCGTGACGAAAGACCTCCTGACCCCCTTCGGACTGCGCACGCTTTCCCTGCGGGACTCCCGCTACCGGGGACGTTACCATACCGAGCGGCCTCCGATGGAAAAGGACCTGGCCTACCATCAGGGTTCCGTCTGGCCCTGGCTGATGGGCGGCTATATTGACGCGCTGGCGCGGGCGCGCCGCCGGGAGGGGAAGAAAGAAGAGGACGTCAAAAACGAAATCCGGGAAGTCCTGGCGCCGCTCTTGGAATCCTTGATGACGAGCCCGGAGGGCTCCCTCCCGGAAGTCTTCGACGGGGACCCGCCCCACCGCCCCGGCGGGACGCGGTCACAGGCCTGGAGCGTGGCGGAGGTTTGACGGATTTATCACGATTATTTGGGGTGCCCGGCCAAAGTGACAGCGCCTTGAATGGCGCTTTGGGATCTTTGGGCATTCTTGGGCACGGGCGCGAGCTCGTGAGCGCCCCGGCCGGAGTTACATCCTTATAAAAGATTGCGTAACGGAGGATGATATGGATAAAAAATGGTTTGTTGCGATGGGAGTATTTTTAACGGCGGCGGCTCCGGCGTTCGCCGCTTTCGACCAAGGCCACGCGCTCTACGCGCGCGTGCTGCAACGGTTCGTCAAAGACGCTCGGGTGGACTATGCCGCGCTCAAGGCCGACCCCAAGGACTTGGACCAATACTTGGACCAACTCGCCGCCGTGCCGGAGGGCGAGTTCCAAACCTGGACCAAAGACCAGCGCCTGGCGTATCTCTTAAACCTCTATAACGCCCAAACCCTCCGGCTCATCATCGACCATTACCCGCTCAAAAGCATCAAGGACATCGGGAACTTCCTCAAGGGCCCCTGGGACCAGCCCGTGGTGCGCCTCTTCGGCAAGACCATCACCCTGGCGGACCTGGAGCACAAGATCATCCGCAAGCAGTACGGCGAACCGCGCGTCCATTTCGCCATGGTCTGCGCCGCCAAGGGCTGCCCGCCTTTAAGGAACGAGCCTTTCGTGGCCGACCGGCTGAGCGCGCAATTGGACGAGCAGGGCCGGACGTTCATGGCCGACACGAAGAAGAACCGTATGGACGTGGCCGATAATGTCTTGCGCCTCTCGCCCATCTTCGACTGGTTCAAAGTAGACTTCATCGGCAAGGCCGGCAGCGTGCAGGCTTTCGTGGCGCCCTTTTTCCCGAAGGAATCTTTCCGCAAGATGTTGAGCGATGATTACAAAATACAGTACACGGATTACGACTGGTCTTTGAACGAGCCGGGAAAATGAAACGGCATTGGCCCGAATATCTCAGCGAATTCCTGGGCACGGGCCTCATGGTGTTCATCGGCTTGTCGGCGGTGGCCGTGAACTTCGGGGCGGGTTCTCCCATGGAAGGGCTCCTGCCCGGTCCCCGTCTCCGGTTGCTGCTCACGGCCTGCCTCTTCGCGGCCGGCGGCGAAACATTTTAATGCCCAGGGCCTTTTGCGCAACGCCCTGGACTGGATCGCGAGCCTGGGGCCCTGGGGTTACGCGGCCGAGGCCAGGCAGCCATCGTGATCCAGAATGCCCTTTTCAAGATGCATAAGAAAGCCGGCGCCCTGGTGATCCCCTCCAAGCTGACGCCTTTCGTGAAGAGTGTTATGGGAAAGTGGCTGGCTTTCACGCGGTGAATCGATGAACTCATTCTTGGTCGTTGCTCTCATGACGTTTCACTTCGCCTGGGTGTTTTTCAACCTCACGGGTTTTTTCTGGGCGAGGCGCTGGCCGGTGTTGGGAAAGATCCACGCGGCCGCGCTGGGGTTGACCGTGTCGTTCTTTATCTTCCTGGGAAGATGCCCTGTCACGGACTGGGAATGGCGGCTGCGCCATGGGATGGGGGAAGCTCCCCGCTCGGGCGGGTTCATCACCCATTGGTTGGGACGATCGGCTCCCCTGCATATTTCCGAGGAGGCGGTGGGATGGGCCACCATCGGCTTGTTCCTGTTGTCGTTTTGGCTGCACGTGGCGCGGCCCTGGTGGAAAGCAAAAAACAAATTGGGAGGTCTCGCATGAAAGCCATAGCAGTCATTCCGGGCCAAGCGGGAAGCGTCCACTTGGCGGAGCTACCGAAGCCCCGGCTGGAGGGCGTCCCCGGCGGGCGCGGCGTTTTGGTGAAAGTCCTGCGCGTCGGCATGGACGGCACCGACAAGGAGATCAACGCCGCCGAATACGGCGCGGCGCCACCTGGAGATATTTTCTTAACCATCGGCCATGAGAGTTTCGGCCTGGTGGAGGCCGTGGGAGAGAACGTGAAGGAGTTCAAACCCGGCGACTTCGTCGTGGCCACGGTGCGGCGGCCGGGGTCCAGTCTCTACGACCGCATGGGCCTCTACGACATGTCCACGGACGACACCTACTACGAACGCGGCATCAACCTGCGCCACGGCTATTTGACCGAATACTATGTGGACGAGCCGGAGTATATCGTGAAAGTGCCGGGGGGACTGAAGGAAGCGGGCGTGCTCTTGGAGCCCACGAGCGTGATTGAAAAAGGCATTGCCCAGGCCTACGAGATCCA
>JACQPF010000375.1 GCA_016207625.1 Elusimicrobiota bacterium
ACCAGCGGCTCCAGCCGGCCGATCTGGTCCTTGGCTTTCACCACGGCCATGTGGGCGCGGTTGAGGTTGTCGAAATTGCGGCGGATCTCATCGAGGCGGTCCTTAACCTGAGGCTCATCGAGCATGTGTTCTCGAACGAAGCCCGTCAGGTTCCCGACGGACTTGAGGGACACCGTCTGATAGAACAGCTCCAAGGCTTGATCGCTGCGAATTTCCATCCGCCGGCGGAATTCCTGCGCGTATTGGGAAAAGGAATCGAACAGCAAAACGCCGTCTTTCCGCAGACGCTTCCGCAGATCGGCGATTTCCTTCCCAAAATTGCTGAAATCCTGGGCAACGGACAGCGGGCGATCAGCCACAACGTAGAATCGTTCCGGCTGGCCGTTGTCGCTCTTGGTCCAAAACACCTGAGCCAGCGTCACGCCCTGTCCGTAGCCATCATTGAAAAAGTAACCCAGGATCACGCTGTAGGTGTCGTCCTGGCGGAGGGAGACCGCTCTCGCCGCAAATCGAGCGCTGTCCTTCTCCGTCTTGTAGTAGCCCCTCACGTAGGAGAGCAAATCTCGCTCACGGCGGGCGGCGCCCGCCGCCTGATTGTAAATGATGCGCTGAGCGGGAACGAGCAGGGTCGTCAGGGCGTCCACCAAGGTTGACTTCCCCGAGCCGATGTCGCCAGTGAGGAGGGAGTTGTGGCCCTGGGGCTCAATCTTCCATACGTGCTTATGGAAGGTGCCCCAGTTCAGCGTTTCGAATCGCTGAAGCCGAAAGCCCGCCCGCTCCTCGGATACTGTGAAATCAATTGGTAGGGTTTCCATGTTCCTGATACGTCTTGATCCGTTCGTCTATATTCTGCAGCCAATCAGCATCCACCAGCGCTTTGATGATCGGCCTCACCTCGTAGGCGGGGGGGTCCGACTTGAGCGGTTTCAGGAGGTCCAAATCCTCGGCCTTTCGAATGTGAGATTCGATTTGGTCCTCGGTAAAGGCCTCGTCCGCGCGTTCGCGGGAGAAAACGCGCATCATTTCGACGATCTGGTCCCGCGTCAAAACCACGCGGCTTCCGCCTCCACCCGCGTCCGCCTCGACCACCTTTTTCCGAAGGAGGACGCAAAGGACGCTGACGGGATAGCTCAGAGGCCGGCGCTGAATCAATCGAGGCACCTCATCGTCCTCTTCCAGTTGAGTCTGTTTCAGGTACGCAAAACCCTCCGCCTCGTCCACCACAAGATCCAGACCGATGGTTTTGAAGTAATCGACGACTTTGGCCTCAAGGGCTTCGAGGTCGTGCCAAACAAGCGGGTGCTGATCCCGGTAGAGGACGCCTTTTAAGAGGTAAATCAGAACCGGCGGGAGACGCGGTGCTCTCGGTGATTGGGCGGCTGAATCAGAAGGGGGCGTTTCAGATGTCGGCATAGGCTGTCTCCCGGACGAAAATTACGCGGGGAATGACCGCGTGTTTTTCCCGGCCATGGGGATCGCGCCAGATGATAGTCTGGCGCGTCTCATCGTCAATCACTGTTTTCTCGTCCTTCGCGGCGATGTTCAGGTAGGTCAACAATTCGCTCAAGCCCTTCTCCAAAGGGAAGCGGGAGCAAATATCGGCCAGGGTCACCTGTGAAACTTCCATCAGGGCGCTATCCAATCGACGGCGAAGCTCCGCTTCATCCACAAAATGCACGTCATACAGAGCATCGCTCTCGAAATCGCCTTCTCCGACAGCCACTTGCACGTCCTGAAGGAGAGTTCTTTTCTGCTTCGCCGGATCAAAGAGGCCACGGGACATGGTCAAATCGAGACTGGGGCGGACATCGTCAAGTTCGGTGAACGACGAATCGCGCGGAGGTGCGCCTTTCAGATCGACGGCCCGCTTCTCAATGGACCGAATGAGTTCCATGATCCTCCGGTTTTCGAGCCATGCCTGTCCTTCAAGGAATCTTCGGAGGTGCTCCGCCAGGGAAGCGGAAGTCTTCTTCACCTTCTCACCCGATTCCATCAGCCGATATTTAAAGCGAATCAGAAGGTCATCCGGTGAGAGGGCCCTGACCTCCTCCAACAGAAGGAGTTTCCGCGCCATGTGCTGCAGTTCTTCTTGACGGGAAGGCGACATAAGGAATTCCCAAAAGGCACGGAAACTTCGACCCTCGTCGGATGCCGCGATGGCGTCTTCCTCGCCGAAGATATCGTCAAGGAGCCGCCCCTTGCCTTTGTCGCTGATAGCGATCTTTTCGCGGGCGACGCGATCGAGCTGACGAAAATTCTCCTCAACCTGTCGGAAGTCCGCCAGCAATCGTCGCATCGCGTCCTCGATCTGGAGATAACGTTCTTTGACCTTTGTGGAGTCGTATGACACCGGGTGGCCCGCTCGCAGCGCACGCAACTCCTCTTCAATCTCTCCCTTGCGCCTCTCAAGGGTTGCCAGTCGCGCCGCAGGGTCCCGTTCCGTCGCCTGCATCACCTCCCGTAGCATCTGAAAAATGCTAAGGAGCCGGGACTCGGTGCCCACAAACGGCTTTTGTTCCAGACTACGCAGCCATTCAATGGCTTTTTCCGTGGCGGGGGTGAGGTCAAATTCCGGTTCATCACCCTTGGCGGGGTAATACTTACGCAAGTAAGCGTTCTCTCCTCGTGCCCATTCGTCCAAGTAATCCTGGGCCGGCCGCGGATACTTGTTCGCATGCTGTTCGTTGAGGTGAAACAGGTAGTCGTCAAGCTTTGGAACCAGAACTGATTGAGGAAAAGAACGCGCGTTAGGCTGTAGGAAGGTTTGATCCAGGAAACTGACGATCAACGGAGCCGATTCGGCGTTCAACAACCGCCACGCGGGATGCTTGCGTAATACTTCCAATCGCGCATAATTCATCGCCTGGCCGTCTACTGTCACAGATGCCTCTTTTCCCCTGTCGCGCGTATGACGCAGAATAAGATTCTATTTCTCCAACAATGCCGCTCCCTTTTCCGTTATGACATAACGTTGTTTTGGGCTCCTTGGCGATTGAGGATCGGTCATCGCCAAATATCCCTTTTTCAATAAAGGCCGCAAATGGTTTGCTGTGAACGTATCTCGATGGTGAAGACCCATGTGAGTCATAATCTGCCTTATCCGTTTTGGACTTTGGCAAAAAGTCAACAACTTCAGGTTGTCCGCTACTTGTCCGCTACTTGCCCGGTGCTTGTCCGCTACTTGTCCGGTACTTGTGCGGTGCTTGTGCGGCACTTGTTCGGTCGCCTTTTTGAAGGTCACCCGGAAGCCCTGCACCTGTTCGAAAACTGGCTCCGGCAGCCCCGCCGTGGTGCTTTCATCCAGAATCATCTTCGTTCCACCGCCCCACGCTTCGATCATGCCAGCGTAATAGAAAATTTCCGCAATCTGTTTATTGCGGGGCACGGAAGGATGCTTCTGCTTAAGCGCCTGGATCGACAGTGTCGGTGGCAGGCCGCCGTCGTTCCAGACCATAAGCTCGCGGTCGTAGATACGAACCTCCGTGTCCCGCGTGCTCATGTAATCCCTGTGACAAATGGCATTGGTCACGGCTTCACGCAGCGCCTTCAAGGGATACTCCCAGATGACGTCCCGTTCAGGACGGCCCGTCATCACAAATCGGGTATCCAATTTCTCACGGAAGTAGCCCATGGCCCCTTCCACCTGGTCGAAGAGCGTCCCATCGATGCGGCGGTCATCCACGATGAGGGTTTCTCCCCGGAATCGACCGATCTTGAGCATGGCCTGACTATAAAACCGTTGCGGATTCTTTCCGAACAACAAAATCGCAGCCCTCGTTGGCTTGCCTTTGACCACCATTTCCAGCTTCTCAAGGAGTTCCGTTGGGGAAGTCCCTGCCGGAATGGAACGTCGCTTCTCGCGATTGGCCGCCTCAATGAAAGACTTGACCTTGGGCATGGAGATATCGTCCAGGCTTGCGCGAATCTCCGGGACCGCGTCCCACGTGACGCCTGCATTGGACAACGCTGAACGCGTAATCTCTTCGAGCCCCATTTGGCGGGTCGTCGAGCCGGAACGGATGAAAGGACGGCCGTGGCACATGACGGGCTTAACGCGACGCTCTTCGACTTGGATCACGATCACCGTCTTGCCCTTTACCGCAATCGGCTGGATGGAAGGATGGAGACCGTTGGTTCCTTGGGAAACCTGATTGGCCCACTCCCGAAGGGCGCTTTTCACCCCTTGGACTCCCGTCACGACACCCTTGTCATCCACGCCGACGAGCAGCGAACCTCCGTTGGTGTTGGCGAAAGCGCAAAGGGTTTCGATAGCCTCCCGACCGAAGGATTGTTTGAACTCCACCGTTTGAGACTCCCCTTGGCGAATCAGCATGAGGATATCGGCACTATTTTTAGATGATTTCTTTTCGCTCCTTAATCCCATACTTCTTCCTGCCTTTCCTCAAAGCCTTTTACCCCAAGCGCTTGCAGACAGGCCGGCGCGGCTATGATCATGCGCCGCATGGTCGCCAGCATCTCTCCGGCCGGTATCTTTTCGAATTTGGCCAGCAGCCTGTCGACGTCAACAAAGGATTCTGGCGCTTCCTTGTAAGTGAGTGCCAGAGCGCTCGCATGTTTGCACGGCCAGTATTCGGATGGGCATGTGCATTCGGCCTTTTTCGCCCGACCGCGCGCAAGGACAATTCGCGTTTGATACGTCCCATAGTTGCCGTCAATGACACAGGATACCAAATTCCCCACCTTCACCCGCTGCCTGAGGCGGTCAGAATGCGCGTATTCGGCGACGCGATCAGAGAAGGTTTTCTTGCGTGACTTTTTGGCCATTTGCTCCTGCCTGTGCAGACGCCATGTTGAATCCCAAATATTTGTATGTCCTTTGGCGGCGGAAAAACATGTGTTTCAAAACCGGAACTTGGACGTCGACATAATCGTAGACCTCCACCCAGGTCTTGCCGGGGACCTCACGCATAATGCGTCCTATGTATTGGATCAGCTTCCCCTTGAAGGCAACGGGGAACGCCAGGAAGAGTGTGTCGAGTTGCGGGCAATCGAATCCCTCCCCCAGGTATTGGCCGGTCGCCACAACGATGAGGTCCTTATCCTGCGGCGTCTCCTGGATGGCCTTCAGGGTGGCGACGCGCTCTTTCTTTCCCTGTCCGCCGTTGAGGATGAACGGCGATTTGCCCTTCTGGGACAGCCTCTCGGCCAGAAGACGGCAATGCTCTCTGCGATGGCTCAGGATGAGGCAGCGCCGCCCACGGCTCAGGGCCGCCTGAACATCCTGTTCGATCAGGGCGTTGCGGGTCTCATGCGGAACGAGGTTTCCAAACACTTCCTGAATGGGGATTTCACCGTCTGAAGGCAAAGCGAATTCCGTTTCACAAACATTCAGTTTCAACAATAAGTTGCTCTTGCCCTCCGCCATCCGGTGCCGGATCGGCCCGCACTGCATGGCAATCATGTCCTCCAGGCCGTCCCGGCGATAGGGTGTCGCCGTCAGGCCGAGGATGTAGCGGACCGGCGCCTCCCGCATGCAGGCCTCGAACGTCGCAGCCGGAACATGGTGGCACTCGTCATGGATGATGAAGCCGTAGCGGGAGAAAAATTCGGGCAGGTCATCCCGCCGCGTCAGGCTCGGCAGCATGGCCAGGTCCACCACACCGCTTTGACGGTCCCGGCCGCCGCCGACTTGGCCGATCTGGCGAGAAGAAAGGCCCAGGAGCGCCATCAGTTGCTTGCGCCATTGCTCCAGGATCGGTTTCCGATCCGCCAGAATTAGGGTGGGAAGCCCCCGCCGAGCCGCCGCGTAGCAACCCATAACAGTCTTCCCCGCGCCCGGAGGTGCGACCAGAAAACCCATGTCATGGGCCAGCACAGCTTGCATGGCCCGGTCCTGATCGGGTCTTAACGAGCCCTGGAACCGCAAGGAGATCGGGCTCAGCGTTTGTCGGCGGTCCACGCAGACAAGTTCACTGCCGGCCTCTTGCGCGACGGCCTGGACGTCCTCGGCCAAGCCGCGCGGCAAGTGGATATGACTGAAGTCCTCCCGATAACATTTGATGAAACGCGGCGTCGCGTGGTTGGAGCGGCGTTGCTTTTCGTTCTTGTAAAACTGCGGGTTATGCAGGGAGGCCAAGTGTTTGATCTGGGAAAGCATCCAGGGCGGAATGCCGGATTTCTCCAGGCTGAAAGATGCTCCAAATTCGCAACGGATCTGTTTCGGAGCGGGATGCCGCGCTTTGGTTGCCGGCGTCGCCGCCATGGCCTTTCCCGGCCCCACGGCCACAGGAGGCATTGCTTCCAAGAGAGCCTCCAATTGGGCCGGCGTCAGGCGCTGGACTCCGCTCAAGAAAGCCCACGGGTCCGGCCAGGGCTCCATCTCTTGAGAGGAGACATCCAGAAACTCCGTGTTCCCCATGGCACGGCACTTTTTCTGGAGCGGCGCGGCGATGAGGTTGCCAAAACCGCCCTTGGGAACGAAATCCTGGTTCGGGAAAAACCGGTCGTAACTTCCCAGGTCCATATCCGCTCGCGCGTCCATGGTCTGGCGCAGCAGGCGCATCCCAAGCTGGCGCGCTTGGACCGCGGAGACGGCGGCTGAAAAGAATATCCACACATGCCCGCCGTTTCCGGATCGCGAGCGCTCGAGATAAGCGGGGACACGGTAACGAGCGCATGTCTCCAAATAGACCATGGCGTCCAACTTCCAGCCTTCCTTATCGAAGTCGCAGGCCAAAAACCAGCAACTGCTGTCTTTAAGAAGAGGAAAAATTCCGATGGTCTTGTTTCCCGACAAATGGTCGTGGACGACTTGGTCCGTCAAAGGCAGATATTTTCGGGGCTGGCCCTTTCGAAGGCTCCAAGGGTCTTCGCAAGCCGGCGAATAGCCTTTCTTGCCTGTCCGCTCGTTCTGCCAGAAGACAGCATAGACATCCTCTCTGCCCTTGAATAAAGAACGAAATAAGCCGATTTTATCTTGAACGGGAGAGTCATTCACCACCGCCGGCAAAGGCTGTGGCAGTGGCAACTCGAGGGGTTTAGGTTTATCGCCATAGCCGGCCGGCGTCTCGGCCACTGTCAATCCAAGCCGCCGCCGGAGCTCGGCGTTTTCTTCTTGGAGATGTTGCATCTCCTGAAGCAGCTTTTTTGTATCAGGATCGTGTGGAAGCATGATATTCGTCATAAACCGGGATGAATGTTCCCTTCGGAAAAACTCTATCAAATTCCAGCCTTCGCCGGAATGACGGAATGGAGGGGGCGAACAAGCCAATATTTTTCCCTATAAAATAACCCATGCCCGCATGAATCTTGATAAGGAGGACTTATGAATAAAACAACTCAGCAAATCACACCGCCCCGGAACAGCAAAGATATTCTTTGTGCCATTTACACCCGTAAATCCACCGATGAAAATATGGGAGCCGGGTTTACTTCTTTGGACTCTCAAAAAACATATTGCCAAACATTTATAAAAAGCCGGGCCGGTGAGGGATGGCGAATTTGTCGAGAAAAATACGACGACCTTGGCTTCTCTGGCGGCAATATGGGCCGGCCCGGCCTTAAGAGACTCTTAGCCGACGCGAAGGCGAAAAAATTCCACGTGGTCGTCTGCT
The DNA here is from genome assembly GCA_016207625.1 of Elusimicrobiota bacterium. Classification (GTDB taxonomy): domain Bacteria; phylum Elusimicrobiota; class Elusimicrobia; order FEN-1173; family FEN-1173; genus JACQPF01. Next base: position 7,575 of record JACQPF010000375.1, read on the forward strand.
ACAAGTATGATCGTCTAAGCCGGAGCACTCGGGACTTCCTTCATATTTTGGATCTATTTGACCAACACGGCGTCCACTTCGTTTCGGTGACCCAACCCATTGATACGACGTCCTCAGTTGGGCGCCTTATGCGCTCAATTCTCATGGACTTTGCCCAATTTGAACGAGAAATCATCAGCGAACGGACTCGGGATAAAATGGCGGCCATGGCGAAAAGGGGGCAGTGGCTTGGGAGCCATCCGGTTTTGGGGTACGACTACAACCCCGAAGAGAAGCGCCTCAGGGTTAATCAAAAAGAGGCCAAGCAAGTTCAAGAGCTCTTTGAAACATACCTGCATGAAGGATCACTTCAAAATACTGCTGAAGCCATCAATGAGAAGGGGTATCGGATGAAGATCTGGATATCCAGACAAGGACGGAAAAAGAAAGGTGGCAGTCTATTTCATAAGGCGAATCTTTTCTACCTTCTGACCAATCCCATTTATACAGGCAAGATTCGTTATCGAGGCCGTTTATACAAGGGCGCGCATCCCGCTATTGTCCGTGAAGATGTCTTTAAAAAAGTTCAGCAGACCCTGAAAGCAAACTTACTCGGCCGAACATTCCGCCGCAGAAAGGATGGGCGCCCATTCTATCTCCTTCAAAAAATCTTCCGGTGTGGATCATGTCATTCGGCCATGACTCCTAACATAGCCTACTCCAAAGGCAAACCGTTCTATTACTATAAATGCCTGTCTGTTATTAAAAGAGGAAGAGCGTCCGAATGCACTGTCAGGAATATTTCTGCCCCCAAAATAGAAAGATCAGTCCTAGAACGTCTTTCGTTTCTAACTGAACGCCGAGCAATCAGAAATCGAGTCGTCCGTGAAATTTTAAATCCGCCGGTCTCTCTTTTAGAGTCCAAGGTAATTGAAAAGAAAGGCTTACTCTCAAAACTTAGCTCGAACGAGTCATCGAGGGCGAACCTGGTTCATGCGCTAGCGCACCAAGGCCCTTCCTCTGAACACGGCCAGCTAATCATGAATGGGCTAAAAAGGTTAAATAGCAAGAGAGCGGAATTGCAGGCTCAGGCGGACAGGCTAGCCGACGAAATATCGTCTCTTGAAGAGAGAAAAATGACCGGCGCGCAGATTCGAGTCCGGCTGAAAGACTTCAAATCCATGTTTCATACCTTATCTTCCACTGAGCAGAGAGAGCTGATCCATCAGGTTGTGAAAAAGGCGGTATGCGTCAAAGCCAAGGACCCTATACAGATTCAGCTATGCGTCCGAGAGGGGGCTTCATTGGCTGCCCAACCGAGAATTCTTTCTCTCTTGGTTAATGCCGTCGTGCGTACAAATGAGATGAGTTCCGATAAAGAAAAAGCTCCTTCGATTGCCCCCATGCCAAGCCCCACTGGGGTTATGGCTAACATCCCAAAAAAGGGCCGCCTCCCTTTTGGCGAGAAAAAGACGGCGAATGGCAGAGGCATTCATCAGAGGGAATCCAAGTGGCTTCAAAAAATATGGGAATTGTCCGGCTCCGGCTATTCGGACCAGGAGATCGCGGATTGGATGAATTCTCGGGATCAGTCCAGCCGGCGTGCAGGGAAGTGGTGCCGAGTAGCGATCTGGAGGGTCCGCTGCCGGCTAAAATCTGTTACAAAATGATTCTGTAACAAACCGCTCTTCTTAGACAGAAAAGGCAGGTCTTCGTTACAAAATCGAAGACCTGCCTTTTTTCTTATTTTTCCGACGAGGTGTGCGATTACCGTCAAATCACCTCATCATGAAAACGCTTGATTTACAAGCGTTTTGCAAAGCGGGTCGATAATCCGACTGTCGTCAAAACCGGGACGGGCGAAATACTGCATTTTATTGCGGATTTACCCACTTTTGGCCTTCCGGATGTCTTCAATTTCGGCCAAGTCTGGGGTTCCCGGGGGCAAAAAACCCTTTTATTTGAAGATCAGCTAGAGGATCACCAAGCTACCCGCGCTCCCAAGCCTCCTCCCATCCAAACCTACCTGAAGCTGGCCTATGATCTAAAAAACCGCCTGGAGGACGATCCCAGACTTACCCATGCGGTATTAGGCCAGGAACTTGGGTTGAGCCGGTACGAGATCATCCGCACAATCAACCTGACCAAGCTCGCCCCTGAAATCCAAGAGCACATTCTTTCCATGCCACCTACGCAAAGGAGACGGTTACCGCTTAACAAGAAGGCTTTGCGACGGATTGCAAGCAACCCTAATCTCCAGGCACAAATCCAGCAATTCCAACACCTTTTCAGGATTGACTTGAACCAGCGGATACTTCTGACGGCTTAGGATCCGGCGATATCAAAGAACCGTTACGAAATGGGGTTTTTATTCCGTTGGGTTTGCAGGTGGTAAAGGGATTTGAACCCGGCCTTCATTTCAGGAGCGGGCAATCGGGGGCGCGCATTTCCAGCACGGTTCTGGTGGCGCCCCTTAATTTCAGGGGAGCGTGTTGGCCCCAACGGGCGACGGTCGTGTAATTGACGCCAAGATGCTTGGCGAAATAATCATAGGTCCAGCCCCTCTTGGCGAGCCAGTCTTTGAATTCTTTGGCCCGTTCCTGGGAAATCTTTTGGGCTTCCTCTTTGGTTAGTTCTCCGTCCATTGTGGCTGATTCCTTGGGGATCATGATGGGTCTTGCCCTTTTACTTCTGAACAAAAGAATATCAAAATGCTCCCTCATAGACAATGCACCCCCTCTCAGTTTTGCTTCAATCGGGGATTTTTCTCTCAAAAACCCCCATTCTTGATTGTTTTATTCGGTGCAAAGCTCTCTCAAGTAAATAGCCATTAGGGTCCCAGGCCCCGCTCAGGCAAAACGCGAATGTCGGGGGACGGACACTGGGAACACCAGCGTGGTGCGCCGCGTCCCTAAGCACGGCCGCCCCGGCGGCCCCTTTTTCCCTCGTCCAAGGAGAGTAGCGTATCGATGGCCTGCCAGCCTCTCTCCACCATGGCCTCCCGGATCGCCTCTTCGTTTCGCCTCAGGAACTCCTCGCATTGCTTCGAGCTCCACCGTGGCCGCAATTCCTGGAGGTCTTCCACGGACCAAGCGGTCCGGGCGAACGAAGGCTTGGCCGGCTGGGATTGGCGGATTCGTTCCAGTTCGGCCAGGATAAGCCGCCGGCGGTGCCTAAGATCCTGCATCATCCATCTTCTTTCTTTGCCTTTCAGGACTTCGGGGGCGAATTCCAGTCCCCGCTCCGTGACTTTTTTGAATTCCTCCAATAGCCCTTCAACGGATGGTTCCATCGCTCCTCCTCGCTCAAGTAGCCTTGCCCGGCTGTTGGCGGATGCCCTCGGCCGTGATGAGCCCGCGGTCAATAGCCCTCATGATCACGTCCTTCATGGACGCCTCGTCCTGCACTTTCCCGCCTATCCTTAACGCGATGTCGCGCACGTCGAATGTTTTCCAGCAATCATCTCCGTCCTCGCAACCACACGTTTCTTCGCCACAAAGGGGATCGACGGTAAACCAATAGATCCGCCGGCCCAAGTTCATGTCGTCGCCCCGGTAGGTGCAATAGACCGATACCCCCTTGTATTCCAAGAATTTTTCCGGCTCGGTCCATTCGCTGGTATAAGGAACCATGGTTATTCCCCCTCCACTTTTTTGACTTCGAAGGCGTAGGAGCATTTTTCATCCAGCCCGAAGGTATCCTGGCCGTTCAACTTGCCGTCGTAGATGTCGTCCCGGATTTCTTCCAGGGCGTTGACGAGGTCCCGCTTGTCGCGGCCGACGATTTCCACGGTCACCCGCAAATGCCGGCCCTTTGGCCGGGCGGGGAGATGGACCCCGGCGTGGGTGTGGAAGAACAGGAACGCCTCCACCAATTCCTTCGCCCGCGGCGCGTAGTAGCCGTCGGCGCACGATTTGCAGAAGAACCTATACTGCCGGCTCGACGCGCTGATCTCGTAGCGGTCCGCCAACGGCCTCAACCTTTCCAGTTCATCCTTCATGGAATGACCCCCTGGACTTTCTCAATTTCAGACCGTAGCCAGAGGACAACGTCCCTGTCGGCCTTCTCGCCCGAATAGTCGGCGGCCACCTCGGCCAGCGCCAGCCCGGCCTTTGCCGCCTCCACCAGGCCGGCCAGTCCACCCTTTCCCATCCTCTCCGCCCATTCAACGGGAGAAAGGCCCAACCGCCGGGCGGCCGAGCCGAAGGCGTTGACCGCCGCGACGATGAGGCGGGCATTGGCTTCCTCTTCAGGCGACGACTTGACCGCATCCTTGATGAAGACGACGGCCACGACCCTGTCATGGGCCTGGATCAACTTTCCCTCGTAATCGTTCGGGGATTCATGGAGAGCCCACGGCGTCGGTGTGGGCTGAACCTCCGCTTTTCTGGCGATCATGCTAGGCCTCCTTCGCCTTCGTGAGAAGGCGTTTGATCTCGTCCAAAATGGACGCCTCGTCGTATTTCACGTCATTGATGTAGCCGGTCCTGATCCAGGAGCGGATGTCCTCCAAGCCCTGCACCAACTCCTCGTGGCAGTTGACGATCTTGACGATGTAGGCAAGGTTCGCCTTCTGTTCCGAGGGAGAAGCGACAAGCCTCTCGGAATCCCGCGCTGTAATTTCCGCCAGGTAGATGGGCATCCGATACGGCCCGGTTCTGACTTTCTTTTTCGGGCCGAGCAAATAGCCGTGCCCATCGAACCAGTCATAGGACCAGGGCGTCGGCGTGTGCCGCGTTTTGGTTTTCATGCTCTTTTTCCTCCTCGCATCAGTAATAGGGCTCAAATCCGTCCGGCCATCCCAACCTCCGGCAAGAGCAGCGGACCTCCGTGTTTCCGTCCTCCATGCCGAACTTGCCATTTCGGAACTCGCCCTCCTCAAAAAACAGGTCCGCCCATTCGACCGAGCTGGTCTCAACAGAAACGTCGCCCCGGCACTCGTTGCAGATCAGCCGATAGATCTCATGGTCGCGGTTGCTCGGCCGGCGGACAATGGTCAGGCTGTTCCGTTTGGCGTAACCCTTCAGTCCCCGGGGGACCTCCCTGGGGTTGGGGAATACGCGGACCTTGTCCCCATCAAAGGGTGAAACGATTTTCTTGGGGCCGCGCGGCCCTTTCCGGATTTCAACGTCCAACGGATAGCCGCTGTCGTTGAGGATTCCGACGCGGGTGATGACGTAACCGGGTTTCCCGCCCAACACGACCGCATCCCCGACTTTACCGTTGCCCTTGGGCGCCACCGCCTCCGGCTTCTGCTCGGGCAATTCCGTCCTTGCCCGATCCTTTTTGGTCTTGCGTTTCATGGCTTCTCCCCTCTTAGACATGGCAGTCCACGCCCACGGCGACGCAGTCCGAGTGACATTCAAAAATCCGCTTGAGTTCCGCCTTCCAGCCGTCAAGATCCTTATCCTCGGGCCATGCCCGCCCGCGGTCGATCCATTCCCCCTCGGGGGTCACCACGGCGAAGCAGAGAAAGTTTTCAGGCAGGTCCCTGACCGGGACCATGTTCTCTCCGAGCCGGCGGAACTGGTCCCCGAAGTTGAAGCCGCCCCTTCCGTCGCCCCGTCGCTTCCCTGTGATCGCCCCGTTCCAGCGCCCGCCGACCGCCCAATAGTCCCACTTGGATTTTGGGTTATGGGTGAAAAAGTAGTACAGGCCCGTGTCGTCCGCCCTCCCCTCGCATCCCTTCCAGCGATCCATCTTTCCGGCCAGAGCGGCTTCGTGGACCGGATCGATCTCGTAATAATCGGCCATCGCCTCGACCTCCACGCGGTCCATGTATTTCTTCCGAGGAGGCGCCTTCATCGTTTCGTCGTAGGGCGCCATCAACTCCCGGACCCGGCTCAAAATGTCCTGCGTTTCATTTTCCACCAAAACTACGGCGAAGAAATGGCTCATGACTCGTCCCTCCCATCGCGGTGCTCGACTTGGTCGTAGCTGCCGATTTGTTCTTGCACTTCCTTTTGAAGCTCTTGCTGCGTTCCTCTCCAAGGCAGAGGAATTGCGGCGTAGTGTCCGCCGTAGCCGGCAAAATAGTCGGGCAGGCAGACATCAATCAGCCGCATATCGTGAGTTATGTAGGCGAAGGAGCCGCAGCTGTGCTCATCAGCTTCGGGCCGGCAATTGTTATCCCGGCAGATCTCTTGGCTCCTGTCTGTTAAATATTTGGCGAGGTTCATTGGCTTGAACTCCTTTACGCCAGCATCAGGAAAGACTTCCCATCAGGCCGGATGCCGAATAGGCGGCCGGCGCCGTTGCCTTCCTCATCGCGCGAGGCGAACAGCTTGCATCCGTCGTCCAAAACGATGACGGTCGTGGGGGTGTCCCACCCTTCCTCCTGCATTTCCTCATAGGACATTGGCCGGACGTCCACGATCTTTTTGCCGACCAAGCTGTAGCGGTCGCGCTGGGGATTATTCTTCATGAGCATTGCTCCTCCGTGTTCACGCGCGTGTAAACGGCCACACGCGGTTTCTTTTTGAAGTAGCGGTCAAAAAATTTCTTTACGTCGGTGAGCGGAACCTCCACGCCCGAATCCTCTTCGATGGCGGCCTTGAGCCGTTCGATGGTCAGGGGTTTCCCTTGGCTTTCCGCCACTTGCTCCGCCAAATCCAGCACGTAGTAAGCGGGGTCCGTCGATATTTTCGTCCAGGCCAACTCCAACCCTTTAAGCTCTACGCGGACCGGCATTCCCCGCCCGTCCCGCTTGACCGGCCCTTTGCGATTTCCCGCATGGTCCACCACCGCCAGATAGGCTTTCGCCCTGCTCACGATGTAACCCCACCGATCCATTCCATCCTGCTCCTGGGCCAAGATGGACTCGGCCAGTTCCCGTCCGACCGCCAGGGCCGCCCGCTGGATAAATGCCGGCGTCAGGTCCGCTTTTTTGTCTCCCTTGCTCATTGGTCTGCCTCCTTCACCATCATTTCATCCAAACGTTTGAGCGCCTTTTTGGTCATGGCAGCGGTCAGCCGGTGGTAGTTGTTGGAGAGGAACTGGATTTCCGACAATTGGCCTTCCGTCAGATCGTTGCCGTCGTTTGTGGTCTTCAAAACTTCTATGTACTTTTCAATGACGCGCTGGTCAGGCATGGTTCGGTCCCCCTTTCAACTGTTCCGTTTTACCCGCATACTGGCTCATGCACTCCTCGCAAAATTCCGGGATCTTCAGAAACGGCCTGGCCTTCGGGAGGCTTGCGGTGTTGCAGACGGTCTTGTGCGTCTCACAGACGGCGACCCAAGGACCGCCGGCCGGGTCCAGCCCGGCCTCCTCCGCCTTGTAGATGACCACCCATCCCCCGTTGATCTGGTTCCGCCGGGAGCAGACGTAACCGGCGTATTCGTTGTAGGGCTTGCGCCGGCTCATGGGCTAGGGCCTCCCTTCGGCGCGGGCAATCAAGGCGGCATCCAGGCAATGTTTCGGCAGGCAATTCTCTCCGTGCGCTTCGGCGTGGTAACGCTTGAGAACCGCCAGCAGTTCCGGCGCGGCCCTTTCCGCATCGGACAAAATAGGATGGCCGCATGTCCTACAGAACAGAACGCCGCCGTCCAAGTCCACTGTCACGTCATGCCCCGCCCGCTCGTGCTTGGAGGTGGGCTTTCCCGGTGTATGTGGCTCTTTCCCGATCTTGGTCATTGGTTTTTCTCTCCTCATTCCTATATAAACGACCCCATGGCAGGATTTTTTAAGCCGCCTCCAGGACCGGAGTTCCGTGGATCTGCCGGGGCGTGAACCCGTAGGCCGCCAGGATCCGATGCAGGTTCTCTAGCTCCCCTTTTCCCACACTTTGGAAATAATCCTCGCCGCCATCGGACTCGATCCCCCACAGGCCGCCGGAGGTGAGGCGGTCGAGCTTCCAGGTCTTCCCCCCGTCAAAGGACACCGCCACCTCGGCCACGGCAAGGATGCCGACCATGTGCCAGTCGCCCCGGTCGTAGTCCAGCATCCTTTCATAGTCCTGCCGGGCGTAGGCCTTCTCCGCCGCCTCCAGGCTTCCGTATTGCCGGATCACCCCCTGCTTGTCGGCCTCCGGCACATGGGCCCAGTTTTCGAGCTTGTAGACCGCGTGGTTACCGGACACGAAATATTTGTAGTCCCGCGGGCCGCCGTCATGCTCAATGGCGCCCTCCTGCCACTGGTCCGTGAACTCCCCCAGAAAACTGAGGTCAGGGCACTCGTCCAGCTCCCGCTTGACCTCGATTTTGAGAATCCGTTTCAGGGCCTTGGTTTTCATGGGCGGGCCTCCTCCGTGTTCTCCCCATTTTCCAATTCCTCCAGGGTGTCCTCCAACGCGCACATGTCCCGGCCCAGGTATTCATGGTCATGGGTCAGGGCCGTGATGATGTGGGGAATCCAATAGGCGGAAGCCCGGTTATAGGCGGCGGGAAACGGCCTCAACAAGGCCTTGGCCTCATTCACCCGCTCCAGGATTTCCTGCTGGATTTCCTGCAAGCGGTCCGCCACTTCCTCCGCGGATTTTCTCGGCGTGTGGGTGCTCATTTTTTGACCTCCTGGACTTGGGTTTCGCTGATAGGGTAGGTGGCGATCAGCTTCCAGCCGCCGGGCAGGCCCGGCTGGCGGCGGACGTTGTCTTCACACATGGCGTCATACACTTTCACCTCTTTGGGGGAGATGTGGTAAAAGTAGCGGATGTCATCGCAAAGGAAAGTGTTCACGCCCACGCCCAGGGCGTCCTTGCATCCGATCTGCGGACCCCAACCCTTGCCCGGTTTCGGCTCCTTACCCCGGTCGCTCCGGTTCGCCAAGTGCTGGATCAGGCGGGCCGTGGCGTAGGCCACGTCCTTGAGGCCGCGCTCCTTTTGGAACCACCGCAAAAACGGCAGGACATGACCCAGCATCCCGCCCTCCCCCTCCGGGAATCCGTCAAAGTGCTTGTAAACGAACAACGCCGCTGACTGCACCGGCTTGTCCGGGGTTGCATAAACCGCCAACTGGCAACGTGTGCTCATGGTTTTTCCCTCCTTG